>JAEWWQ010000339.1 GCA_023458855.1 Bacillota bacterium | reverse complement strand
CCTGTGCAGTGTGTCCATCTCCATATTCCTGGGGATTTAAGTTAAAATGACCTCCAATAATACCTTTTACAATAAATTTAGGAGTCATCAGATGATGCGCCAATGCAAACTGATCGTCTGCTTCATTTTTACAATCTGTAGAAACAATCATCCTTACTTTCTTTTGTTCAGGAACGTCGAATTCATAATTCCACTTTTTCAATTATTTTCTCCTCTGCTCTTTAAATTATTTAAACTTTATGTTTGATATTATAAATTATTTTGAACCACACGTCTATACTTTTGTTTATATTGTTTAAATTTAGAATATTTTTTACAATTTATTGTACATAATTTGCTTTCTCCGATTATATTTTTGGTGATTTTTATATACTTCTGAACAAATTAAACTTTTGCAGTAAATTACCAGTCTTTTCTTTATTGCCCGCATAAAAAGAAGAAGCTTTGAATAAACAAAAATCGTTTATTCAAAACTTCTTCTTTTTACTATAAAAGCTTCCAAAGCAAGCCCGTTGCTATTTTAAAGACAAACTTACGCTGTTCCCTTCAATCAGCTTACAATTAGTAAGTACTCTGGACTTAATCTCACTCGGATCTACGATTTCTTTGAACAACATCATCATTACCCAGACCGCTCTCTCCGTATGCGGGATTCTTATGGTTGTCATCTGGCACTCGCCTGTCATATAACTGGGAAGTTCATCAATCCCAATCAGACTGATATCATCAGGTATTGCAATTCCTCTTTCGCGGAATGCCCGTATCGCACCCACCGAGATATGATAACTTTCCATCACAAATGCAGATGGAAGCCTATGAATATCCAGGTATTTTTTCATATTTTGAAACACCGTCTCAATTCTATCTCCTACGGCAGCGATACTATGTTCCTCAAATTTCAGATTATGCGATTGCAGTGCTTCCGCAAATCCAATGCGTCGTTCCAGATAATTATAGATATCAATGGAATTAGCCAGATATACGATATCCTTATGCCCATTCTTCACTAAATAATCCACAGCTGCTCTTACACCGGAACGATTATTCACAACGACATATGGATATTTATTGCATTGCATATCACTGTCATAAATAACCATCGGTTTCTTAATTCCTTTAAAATACCTGATATCTTCCGGCTCTAACTCTGTCCCAAACAAAACAACTCCGGCAACCACATCTACATTACATTCCATTACCTCAGCTTCAATAGAGTCTTTATATAAATCCGGATAAGAAATTCCTAATGTGTATCCTTCTTTTTTTGCCATTTGGTCAAATACAGCATTGACATCAGTCCATAAATCCAACTCCGAATTACGTACTATTTTTAAATTTTTGCTGACAACAACAATCTTTATCAGTTTTCCACAACCTGTTGTTTTAGATTCCTCTGTTTTTTTGGTTCCATTCTGCATCCGTTCCATACATTCAAAAACATCTTGTTTTGTCTGCTCACTGACACCAGGTTTATTATTTAAAGCAAGTGAAACAGTTGCCTTTGATAGTCCTAGTTCTCTGGCAATGTCTATAGCTTTGATCTTCATGTATAATCCCCTACTTTTGATTTTTAAACTTATTGAACTTAATATAAACTTATTTTAATTATCCGTCAACTACTTTTAGTCTTTTACGTTCATGATATAATAATATAAAGCAACCTCACGTTGCAGATATTCCTAAAAGAGAAACTGAAAGTTGGTGTACTTCTTATATTCACCAGGCGATAATATAACTGTGGTTTTAAAGTTGTAAGAATCACTAATCCAAAAAATATTAAGAAAGCTATATCCGAAAAACGTAATAACCCGGATATAAAGGAGGCGCAACAAAATGAATTTTGGAAAGAATCTTCAATTCTTAAGAAAAATGCATGACGGAATGACACAAGAAGAATTAGCAGAAAAAATGGGAGTATCGAGACAGACGATATCAAAATGGGAAATGCAGTCTGCTTTTCCGGAAATGGAAAAGGCAATTGCATTGCGTAAATTGTTCGCCTGTTCTTTAGATGACTTATTGCTTGAAAATATGGACTCTGACAACGAAGCCTATACGAATATTGGCGTGAAAAGTGTGGCAGCATTTCAGTACGTTAAATACACTGTAATCAGCCCAGAACCAGAAGAAGACGCAATAAAGCATATACATGACTGGGCCATTTCCAGCGGTATCAAGGATCCTGAGATTATTGGATGGGATTTTCCTTTCGTGTCTCAGGAGCAAGTCAATGTATATCATATGCACGGATATACTTCCGCATGTATCCTGCCTGAAAATTTTCATGCGGGCTGTTCAGAAATTGTTACCCAGCCATTACAAAAATATGCCGTAATTACCATTAAAAATCCATTCATCAATCCATTTACATTAATTCCAAATGCTTATAAGACCCTTATGCGTTATATGGAAGTAAACAATCTGTCTTGCAAGCAATCGAAAGAGGTTTTGCCCTGCTTTGAAAAAGAATATCATAAAGACGAGATGCCTTACATGGACGTATACATTAGCATTGAGCAATGAGTCATAAGCAATATCCCATCTGTGCAACCCGAATTCCTTCTGCTTCCAGGGCTGCTTTTATTTTTTGGACGAAAGCCAGGGCCTTTTCTCCATCTCCGTGTACACACACAGAGTCTGCTACAATTGGTATATCCTTTCCGGTAATACTTTCCACTTTCCCTTCTTTGATCATGCGGATTACCCTGCTGACTGCCAGGTCCTCGTCCGTAATCATGGCTCCTTCTTTGGTTCTTGCTACCAGAGAACCATCTTCCTCATAGGCTCTGTCGGCAAATACTTCCCTGGCAGAAGGTAATCCCATCTCTTCTGCCGCAAGCAGCATCTGACTCCCCGACAATCCCAGCAATATCAGTTCCGGATTTACTTCTTTAATGCCTTCACAAATTGCTTTTGCCAATGCATAGTCTTTCCCTGCCATGTTGTAAAGTGCTCCATGCGGCTTTACATGCTGCATCTTTACACCATTTGCCTTACAAAATGCATCTAATGCCCCTACCTGGTACATCACATATGCCTTGGCATCTGATGGGGATACATTCATGTTTCTTCTTCCAAATCCCATCAGATCAGGAAAACCAGGATGTGCACCTACTGCAACTCCCATCTTCTTTGCAAGTGCTACCGTTTTTGACATTACTACAGGATCTGACGCATGGTAGCCACATGCGATATTTGCTGATGTTATGTAGGGAATTACTTTTTCATCCATTCCGATAATATAATCGCCAAAGCTCTCACCCAAGTCACAATTCAAATCAACTTTATACATAGTTACTCCAATCTGCATGCTTTTTTATACGCATGCCGCTCTATTCGTTATTAACCCTTTAATGTTACATTTTTAACATCTGTAACCAGCATATGACCTGGCGCATGTGTAATGCAGAATGCCGGTCTGGTATTCATCATAACCGACTGCGGTGTAACACCACAGCACCAGAAAACAGGAACTTCACCCGATTTTATGGTTACCGGATCACCAAAATCAGGTTTTTTGATATCTTTGATTCCGATTACACTCGGATCTCCAATATGAATCGGCGTACCATGCACTTTTGGTAATGCACCTGTAACTGTTACCGCTTTAACAATCTGATCATAGGGAATCGGACGCATGCTCACTACCATTCTGCCGCTGAAAATACCCGCCGGTTCACACTCCATATTTGTTGTATACATCGGAACATTACAACCTTCCGTAATGTGCCTCACATCAATTCCTGCTTCTATCAATTCTGATTCAAAGGAAAAACTACATCCGATTAAAAAACTTACAAAATCTTCTCTCCAAAGATGCGATACACTTGTATATTCCCCCGTCATGACACCATTCTCATAAACGCGGTACTTCGGTATATCATTTGCAATATCGGCACCCGGTGCAATCATCGGCAGATCTCTGCTCCCCACATCTGATACTTCCAGCACCGGGCAGGATTTGGGATTTCTCTGTGTAAATAACAAAAAATCATAGGCTAATTCCTTTGGTAACACAACCAGATTTGCCTGTGCATATCCTGCACTCATACCCGCTGTCGGTCCCGTGATTTCACCTTTTCTGATAAGTGCACGCACATCTTTCGGTGCCATATTCGTATAATCCATATTTTGCTCCCATCCGCCGCCTTAGGCGGCTCTTATTATCAGGGAGTGTGAAAACTCTATTTTCACATTTGCTCCCATCCGCCGCCTTAGGCGGCTGTTTAATTCAAATGGAAGAAGACCTAGTTAACTTTTCTGTAGAAACGTTTCAATTCTCTTTCTTCCTTTTTATAAAGCTTTGCCGCTTCCTCAACAGTGACCTCTCGAAACCGGATCTTATTTCCAGGTGTACGCTGCGCAAGCTTTGGAATATCCACACGAACCACTGTTGCAATCTTGGCATATCCACCAGTCGTCTGTCTGTCCGCCATCATAATAATCGGAGTACCGCTTGTCGGAATCTGTATGCTTCCAAGTGCAATTCCATCTGATATGATGTCCACACCATTTTTACTGGCAATCGCCGGTCCTTTTAACCTGCATCCCATACGGTCATATTCTTCCGATACAGTATATTCTGATTCCAGAAAAGTCCGAATTCCCTCTTCTGAAAAATATTCTGTCTGTGGTCCCAGTACAACCCGGAGTGTAATGTCCTTTTCCCGAAATTCCCTGATATGTTCATATCTTTTATACATATTTATCAATTCCGGCTTGGAATTCGCAAATGCAATTTCATCTCCCGTTTCTAATTTTCTGCCTTTATATCCCCCAATCCTGCACTTCAGATTGGTAGATTTACTTCCCATTACTACCGGAATATCCATTCCACCGGCAAACGCAATATACGCACGTGCACCTTCTTTTGCAAGACCAAGTCGTAAGGTATCACCTTTTTTCGCAGGAATCGCAGCATAAAGAGCTATTTCTTTACCATTTAAAGTTGGCGAAAAGTCGCCGCCTGTTATCGCAAATGTATTATCTTCCGTAAAAGCAATGGCAGGTCCCATTAATGAAACCTCCAATACCGCTTCATTCTCCTCATTTCCTAACAACATATTCGCCATCCGGAAAGAACGATGATCCATAACACCAGAAACTGAAAATCCGGCATTCTGGTATCCTATGCGTCCGGCATCCTGTACAGTCGTCCAGGGTCCGCCTTGTTGAATCTTTATTCCCAAACCGC
>JAEWWQ010000338.1 GCA_023458855.1 Bacillota bacterium | reverse complement strand
GTATCCCCCAGTGCAAGCTGATATTCTTTATTAAACTCTGTTGCAATGCCTGAATCCAATCCTTCTTTAGAAAAGAATTCTGCGAATCTTTCTACAAGTATTTTGTCCTTTGTCATTTCTCCGCGTTCAAGTGCCTGCCAATATTGTTTATTAATTTTAGAATAATGTTTGAGCATTTCTTCTGAACATTTCCCTAAATTAAACTTATCAAACAAGCTTCTGATAGAAGTTTGTTCTGCTACTTCAAAATCAAGAATTGTACCATCGATATCCCACAATAAATATTTATATTTTGACATAGTTTTCCTTCTGGCTTTCTTTTGATAAATGTTCTTTGTCCAAATCATGTCCTTGTGCCAACCATTTCTTAACCATAAAACTATTGTTTGTTATTATAACAGTATTTCTATATCTTTTACAGTCTTTTTTGCATAATGAATTCCTGACCACATCGCGAGATATTCTCCGCTTTTTCTGGCTATCAGGTCAGTAATTTGATATAATAATCATCGGGGGTGATACGTAATGAATAAACAAAAATCAGAATATATTACGATTTATGATGGTAAATCTTTAGAAAATTATCTTGCAGTTAAGCAGATACTCAAAGAGAATGATATCGAGTTTACCGAGAAAATGGCTAAGAAAGATAACTGGATCAATTTCCTTGTCAGATTATTTTTTGTTAGCACTGGAAGTTATGGTATGAGCGATGAACATAGCATAGCTTATATTATTGAAATAAAAAGAAATGATTACTTAAGAGTTAAGTCTTTAATCAGGTGTATTCGCGAAGATTTCTACAGAAGAAAATAGTTATTGATGATTGTGTTTGCATGATGATGAGATAGAAAAACATCAAATAGAAACAAAGCAGGAAACAGGTTTGACACAAGGGGATGTTGAATTGGCTATTGATATGTTAAATAATCCAGGGAGAAATTTTATTAGAGAATGAATTATGAGGAGTGATTAATCATGAAAAATCTTAAAGTAGCCTTATTGCAGCTCCTGCCGGAAGAAACGTTAGAAGGCAACCTGAGGAAGGGATTTGAATATTGCAGGAAAGCAAAAGATATTGGTGTGGACATTGCATTATTTCCAGAAATGTGGAGTAATGGTTACAATATTCCGGTAGATATCAATGAACTGAAGGCAAGCGCTGTATCTGTTGATAGTACATTTGTTAATTCCTTTGCTGAGCTGGCAAATGACCTAAACATGGCTATTGGAATAACTCTTCTTGAAAAATACGAGCCCTTACCAAGGAATACACTCTGCCTATTTGACCGATTTGGCAGGAATGTACTTACCTATGCTAAGGTGCACACGTGTGATTTTGGTGATGAGTGCAGAATAACAGCAGGAAATGATTTTTATGTTACTGATTTAAACACGGTACAAGGTAATGTAAAAATAGGTGCAATGATTTGTTATGACAGAGAATTTCCTGAAAGTGCAAGAGTTCTTATGCTGAAAGGCAGTGAAATTATTTTAGTGCCCAATGCCTGTCCTATGGAGATAAATCGTCTTTCACAGTTGCGGGCAAGAGCGTATGAAAATATGGTTGGTATTGCAACTGTCAATTATCCAGAAGGTAAGCCTGACTGTAATGGTCATTCTTCTGCGTTTGATGGTATTGCATACAGACCACATCAGTCTGGCTCAAGAGATACGCTTATTATTGAAGCTGGCGAACGAGAGGAAATTTATATAGCTGATTTTCCCATTGATGAAATCAGAGAGTATAGAAATCGTGAAGTGCACGGCAATGCATATCGCCATCCTCAGAAATATAGTTTGCTCATTTCAGAAAGAATTGAAGAGCCATTTTTCAGAAGTGATTACAGAAAATAGTTTGCAGATTAATTTTATATTTTTATCTATTTATTTTGTGAGGTTGGATTCGAAAGGAATTAGTAAAAATTGATCAAGATAATATGGATTATTATAGACAATTTGATTGCGTGTATTGTGATAAGTTGAGCGAATTTCAATCAAGAATTTATCCAAGTGATGATTCGGAACATGTAAACTGGTATTACATCAAAGTTGATAACAATATAATTGGAAGCGTTTGGTTAGAGAAAAAAGAGAATGAGTCGTTCGCGACTCTGGGCATTTTTATTGCTGATGCAGAATATAGAGGTCAGGGAATAGGGAAACAAGCAATTCATGAAATTATTAATATTGATACCAAAGCGATGGAGATAAACGAAATTAGACTTCATGTGCGAGAAACAAATGTGCGTGCTATAAAATGTTATTCTGATCTTGGATTTACAGAATTCCAACGGTATAAAAAGGAAAACGGCATTACCGTGATAAGTATGAAGTTTCAAGTATCATAGGCGCATAATACCTGCAATTTTTTAACCTGGTACAGATTCTGAGAGTGGAAAACAATACATTTTTACGAATCGTAATTGGTTCTGTGTTTGATTTAAAGGATATCTTGTGCTATGGAGTCGGTGCATTTTGCTAGGTATTTATGAATGGAAAATAAAAAGTAAGTAGGAATGGAGCAATTATGGACGGAACAGTAAGAAGTAATATAAAAATAGGCTCAAAAGTTATGGTTGTGCAGAAGCAGAATCATGTTTTGGCGTTGATTCAATATATTACAGAGGAAGATAAGGATGAGAAAGTGTTGGAAAATCAACAGATCCTGTTAACTCCGATTGTTAGAAATGGGAAAAAGGCAACCGTTGGATATCAGCCGGAAGTATGGAAAACGTGGGAGTAAGGGATTGAAAATACTGACATGATTTGTTTGGCAATACAAGTCAAATCAGATGTGAAAGAACAGGATGATTTATGAGCAAGAATTGGAAAAACGATATTCCCAATATGATTACATGCATTAGAATCGTACTTTCTGTAAGTCTTTTACTGATAAGTTCTCAGACTACTGGTTTTTTCGTAATTTATATCATATGCGGACTGACGGATATGTGTGATGGATATATAGCCAGAAAATGGAAAGTGAGCAGTAAAGCCGGGGCATCGCTGGACAGCATTGCAGATCTGATTTTTATTGCAGTATTGTTCATTATTTTCTTTCCAATCCTGGATTGGAAGATGTGGATGCTCGTATGGATCGGAATCATTGCAGGGATACGCTGTATTTCTGCTTTGGCAGGAGCGGTCAGGTATCATACGGTTGCATTGATACATACCTATGGAAATAAAACAGCCGGGTTTCTGTTATTCTGTTTTCCTATTCTGCTGAAAGTGGCAGGATTTACGATCACGGTAATGGTATTATGTACAGTCACATTTATTTCAGCAATAGAAGAATTGATGATTATGATTTTTTCAAGTTCTTTGGACAGAGATAGAAAATGGCTGTGGGATAGAGGAAAATAAGATATATTATTCAATAAGATAAGAGATTTTTTATATGGATTTTGCATGGTTTTATTTGTATGCTTATCTTGTATGCGTCGATAGAACGCAGAAAGGAGAAAGTATGCTTACAAAAACATTTCAAAATCCAATTTTAAGTGGTTTTTATCCGGATCCTTCTATTTGCAGAGTTGGTGAAGATTACTATTTGGTAACCTCATCTTTTGTGTATTATCCAGGACTTCCTATTTTCCATAGTAAAGATTTAGTTCACTGGGAACAGATTGGTCATGGAATTCATCGTCCTGAACAATTAGATTATAAGAATTGTGAAACATCTCTGGGCTTATGGGCACCGTCAATTCGTTATTATAATGGAAGATATTATATTATTAATACATTTGTGTCAGAAGGACGGGAAGTCCGTCGGGATAATTATATTATTACAGCAACGAATCCCGCCGGTCCGTGGAGTGATCCAATATTTATTGAAGGTGCGGATGGAATAGATTCCAGTTTGTTCTTTGATACAGATGGCTCTATATGGTATGTGGGGAATTATATCAGTGACGAATGCCTGTATGAAGGACATCATGGAATCTATCTGCAGGAACTGAACCCGGAGAACCTTCAGTTCAGTGGGAAACGCTATATTATATGGGATGGGAAATGGTCCAGAAGCAAATGGATTGAGGCACCTCATATATACAAGGTAAACGGAATGTATTATTTGATGGTGGCAGAAGGTGGAACCTTCACCAATCATAGTGTTATGATGGCAAGATGTGATACGATCCACGGGGAATATGAGATTTGCCCAAGAAATCCGATTGTCAGTCATAGAAATCTGCCGTTGCTTCGTGATATTTCAGTGACAGGTCATGCTGATATTGTAGAAACACAGAATGGTGAATGGTGGATGGTATTGTTAGGCGTGCGTCCCTATGAAGGATTTCATTATAATCTGGGACGTGAGACATTCCTGATACCGGTGATGTGGGAAGAAGATGGATGGCTTCGTGTAGATAATGAAAATGGATTAGTCAATAGGGAAGAAAAAATTCCGCATTTGCCGGCGCATTCCGTTCCGCTTATTAATCCGAATGATAATTTTGAGTCTAAAGAGCTTGCAATGATTTGGAATACCATACATCCTGCAACGGAAACATTTTACAGTTTAAAGGCTCGCCCGGGGTATTTGAGAATGTATTTAAAACCAGAAGTAATCGATGAAATCTGCACACCTGCATTTATAGGGCGCAGGCAGCAGCACATGTGCTGTCAGATTAAGACTGTTATGAATTTTACGCCGAAAAATTCAGGGGAAGAAGCAGGAATTGTATTACTTCAGGATGATAGATACAACTATATTTTTACAAAATCATGTGATGCGGAAGGGGTGGTATTGAACCTTTACGCGACTGCGAATGGTACACGGAAGCTTTTAAAATCTTTGCCAGTTGAAGATACGGAGAGCATCTATCTGATGGCTCAATGCAA
This sequence comes from Bacillota bacterium, assembly GCA_023458855.1. Taxonomy (GTDB): domain Bacteria; phylum Bacillota; class Clostridia; order Lachnospirales; family Lachnospiraceae; genus SZUA-378. Next base: position 130 of record JAEWWQ010000338.1, on the reverse strand, counting down.
TATCACAAGTTATGATTTTTATTATGGGTTTACAGAGCAGGAGGTTATTATTTTTGCAGAAGGTTTGGATGCTTCTTTACTTAGCTCTGATGTAAATGAAGGTTTTACTGGTGTGTATATGGGTATGTAT
>JAEWWQ010000337.1 GCA_023458855.1 Bacillota bacterium | reverse complement strand
ATAAATGGAGATGAAAAAAGATTTCTGGAGCCACCCAAATCAGACGAAATATATAAATTATAAAAGGAGATTGCAGATATGAGAGAAGAATTATTAATGGTCATTGAAAAAAATAGCCGCATCGACCTTAGTGAACTGGCAGTTATCTTGGGCGTCGAAGAGATAGATGTTGTAAATGAACTTGCAGCTATGGAAAAAGAAGGAATTATTTGCGGATATCATACATTAATTGATTGGGAAAAAACCAATATAGATAAAGTTACAGCACTGATAGAAGTACGTGTCACACCGCAGCGGGGACATGGATTTGACAGTATTGCAGAAAGAATCTACAAATATCCGGAGGTTCGTGCTACATACCTCATTTCAGGAGGATATGACCTATTGGTAATCCTGGAGGGCAAGACGTTAAAGGAAGTATCCAACTTTGTATCGGATAAATTATCTACACAGGAATCCATACTGAGTACTGCTACCCATTTTATCTTAAAGAAATACAAAGATCACGGTACCATCCTTGATAAAAAATATGTTGATGAAAGGATGGTAATTACACCATGAGAAACCCGCTATCTCAGCAAGTAGTAGACATTGAGCCATCCGGTATCAGAAAGTTCTTTGACATTGTAAGTGAGATGAAGGATGCAATTTCTCTTGGCGTGGGAGAACCGGATTTTGATACACCATGGCACATACGTGATGAAGGTATGTATTCACTTGAAAAGGGACGTACTTTTTATACTTCGAATGCAGGATTAAAGGAACTGAAAATAGAAATATGCAATTATTTGAATCGTAGGTTTCATCTGGAATATGATTATAATGAGCAGGTGATTGTAACAGTTGGAGGATCGGAAGCGATTGACATAGGATTACGTGCTATGCTGGAGCCGGGAGATGAAGTACTGATTCCACAGCCCTGTTATGTGTCCTATGTGCCATGTACCATTCTTGCAGGGGGTAAACCTGTTATCATTGAATTGAAGCACGAGAATGAATTTCGCCTGACAGCCCAGGAAATCCTGGATGCAGTAACGGAGAAGACAAAAGTGTTGATTCTGCCGTTTCCGAATAACCCAACGGGTGCCATCATGGAAAGAAAAGACCTCGAAGCAATTGCAAAGGTTGTTATTGAAAAGGATTTGTTCGTCATTTCCGATGAGATTTACTCAGAGCTGTCATATGCCGGCGATCATGTATCTATTGCCAATATTCCCGGAATGAAGGAAAGAACAATTCTGATCAATGGTTTTTCGAAGTCTTATGCCATGACAGGCTGGAGACTGGGATATGCATGCGGCCCAAAAGCAATTATCGAGCAAATGATTAAAATACATCAATTTGCAATTATGTGCGCACCGACTACAAGCCAGTATGCAGCTGTTGAGGCTCTGAAGAATGGTGATGAAGATGTACGTAAAATGAAGGAAGCATATAATCAGAGAAGACGCTATCTGGTGCATGTATTTAAAGAGATGAAACTGGAGTGTTTTGAACCGTTTGGAGCTTTCTATGTATTTCCTTGTATCAAGGAGTTTGGAATGACTTCTGATGAGTTCGCAACCAGATTTTTAGAGGAAGAGAAAGTGGCAGTAGTGCCGGGAACCGCATTTGGAGAATGCGGAGAAGGTTTTCTTCGCATTTCGTATGCATACTCTATGGAAGATTTAAAACTTGCAATCGGAAGGTTTGCTAAGTTTGTGCAAAAATTACGCGAAGAGCGAAAAGATAAGTAGAGAAGGAAAAAGTTATGCTGAATGTAGTATTATTTCAACCGGAAATACCGGCTAATACAGGGAATATTGGACGTACCTGTGTTGCGACAGATACAAAATTACATCTGATCGAGCCACTTGGATTTCGTTTGAACGAGAAGGAAATCAAAAGAGCTGGAATGGATTATTGGGAGCATCTGGATGTGGCCAGGTATGTAAATTTTGAAGATTTCTTAGAAAAGAATCCAAATCCAAAGATATGGATGGCGACGACAAAAGCAAAACATGTCTATACAGATGTTACGTATGGACCGGATGACTATATTATGTTCGGTAAGGAAAGCGCAGGTATTCCGGAAGAGATTCTGGTAGAAAATGAAGAGGCCTGCATTCGGATTCCGATGCTGCCTAAGATTCGTTCTCTGAATTTATCCAATTCTGTTTCTATCGTATTGTATGAAGCATTGCGCCAGAATAATTTTTCCCACATGCAGATGCAGGGCGAATTACACCGTCTGCACTGGAAGGAATAAAAAAAACCACACAAAACGTGGAAAACGTTTCTGTGTGGCTTTTTTGTCCTGGTGTCAGTCGTCTTCAGAATCTTCTACTTTGGGAAGGGAGAAGATAAATTCTGAACCAACACCCTCTGTACTGATGACATTAATGTTTTCACCATGTGCATGAATAATCTCTTTTGTTATGGAAAGCCCGAGTCCGGTACCTTTCTTATCCTTACCACGGGATAAATCTGTTTTATAAAAACGATCCCAGATTAATTTCAGGCTATCTTTTGGGATGCCAATCCCGTTATCTTTCACTGATACAAATATTTTACTGTGCTTTTCCAATGTTTCGATTTTAATAATAGAATCTCTATGGCTGAACTTAATCGCATTATCCAGAAGATTATACAGGACCTGCTGAATTTTCAGAACATCCGCATGGACAATCATGACCTCGGCAGTCAGAACTAATTCTATTGCTATCATTTTACCCTTACAGGTTCCTTCAAAAGAAGCAGCTGTATTCTTAATAATCTGATTGATATCAAAGTTTGTCTTATCTAGCAGCATACCATTTGCATTTAAGTTATTTAATGTCAACAGGTTATTTGTTAATTTTGTAAGCCTGTCTGTTTCGTTCAGTACGATTGTCATATATTTTTTTGACATCTCCGGCGGAATAGTGCCATCAATCATAGCTTCTAAGTATCCTTTTATGGAAGTGAGCGGAGAACGGAAATCATGAGATACATTTGCAACCATTTTTTTCTGGTTCTCTTCACTTCTTGCTATTTCACTAGCCATGTAGGAAAGGGAAGCAGCAAGGTAACCAATCTCATCTGCGCTGTCCACCTGCAGTTTATAATGCATATTACCGCCTGCAAACTGCTCTGTAGCAAAGGTGATCTTGCGGAGCGGCAGATAAACGACTTCTGTAAAGAAAATGAGGATAATAAGTGAGAGTAAAAATAAAATTACTAACATAATATAAGATATATTCAAAAGACTGTCGCTGGATTTATGAATACTATTAATATCAACATGGATTACGACATAGCCTTTTACCTCAAAATTAGCTGTAATGGGTGCGAAGACACTAAGCTTTTCCTGCCTGAACATGCCAAAAAAGTCACCGATCGTATAATAGGAACCGGATGTAATGGTCGGATCAAAATTATTAACAATGACAGGATTGTCAATATTAATTGGATTTTCAGTATCTAAGATTACCCGTCCTGAGGGATTGATAATCCAAATAGAAGCATCAAAGTAGGTTTCAAGTGCATCAAGTTGTCTTTGGACTGTATCAATAGAAGCTTGATTACTATACAAATCCGATGCATACGTGTTGGCAATCAGGGTTGCTTCCTTGTACAAGGAGTCTGCTTTTTCCCTTTTCAGATGCTCATATGTCATGCTCGATACAAAGGTAGCGACAACAACAAAGCCAAAAAAACCAAAAATGACATATGCAAGTATGAACTTTGAATAGAGTGTCTTTTTCATGAGCCTATCTTACCTCGAACTTATAACCGATTCCCCAGATAGTGGATAGTTTCCAGGATTCATGATCATTTATCTTTTCTCGTAATCTTTTAATATGCACATCAACTGTACGGGTGTCCCCAATATATTCGTATCCCCAGATCTGATCAAGGAGCTGCTCTCTCGTAAATACATGGTTTGGCGAAGAAGCAAGAAAATACAATAGTTCTAACTCTTTTGGAGGCATATCCACGGGTTTACCCATATATAGAACGGAATAATTAGTCTGGTTAATGATCAAATCAGGGTATTCCACCTGTTTGACATCCGAATTTGCATTTGGAACAACAGAAGGTTTATATCTGCGCAGCACAGCCTTTGCTCTTGCGACCAGTTCCTTAGAATCAAAAGGCTTTTCCATATAATCGTCTGCACCCAGTTCCAGACCAAGAACCTTATCGAATACTTCTCCTTTCGCTGATAACATAATAATCGGAACGGAGTGTTTTACACGAATCTCACGGCATACCTGATAACCGTCTATACCTGGAAGCATAAGGTCTAATAAAATCAAATTAGGATTAAAGGAATCTACAGCAATCAATGCGGATTCTCCATCATTCACAATCATGGTCTCAAAACACTCTTTTGTTAAATATAAAGAGATTAATTCTGCAATATTATTATCATCGTCTACAATTAATATTTTTTGCTTATTTACCATAAGATACTCCTCGCTATTCTATTTAAAAGTTACAATTGTGACACCTGCGTCACCTTCTCCGAACTCTCCTAAACGGAAGGAATCCACATATTTTACTTTTCTTAAGTAATCCTGAACTGCTTTTCTGAGCGCGCCGGTTCCTTTTCCGTGTACGACACGGACACTAGGCAGATGAGACAGATAGGCATCGTCCATATATTTGTCCAGTGTTGCGATAGCTTCATCCACAGTTTTTCCCAAGAGATTGATTTCTGTAGAAATAGTTGCAGATTTAGACATCTTCATACGACCGGAGGAAGTGCGTCCAGGGACTTTTTTCGTAATATCATCATCTTCAATTAGTATGATATCATTTAGTTTTGCCTGCGAACGAATAATGCCGCATTGCACAAAAAGGTTACCACGCTGGTCAGGAAGAGAACTTACAGTTCCCTTTAAGCCCATAGAGAGAATGCGAACACTGTCCCCAATCTTTAATTTTGGAGGCTTTGCATTTTCCTTATCTGTGTTCTCTGACTTGAACATTAATTTCTCGTTCCGTTCGGTAATCTTATTGCGTACCTTTTGACGGGATTGCTCCATGTCTTTTACAGATAGTGTGGAACCGTGTTTTTGAAAATTACGAATGGCTTCATCCGCGATATCCTTTGCCTCTTGTAAAATATCACGTGCCTGCTCATTGGCTTCTCGGAGAATCTTGTCTTTTGCCTGATCCAGGCGTTCCTGTTTCTCGGTAAGCTGATGTTTCAGTTTTTCAATTTCTTCTTTGTAGGAAGCAATTTCCAGACGCTCCTGTTCAATTACTTTGCGGCTCATCTCCAAATCGGCAAGAATATCTTCAAAATTTTCATTTTCTGCACTGATTTCGTTTCTGGCAGAATCAATAATGGAATCCGGAAGTCCTAATTTTGAAGAGATTGCAAATGCATTACTTTTACCCGGGATGCCAATTAATAAACGATAGGTAGGGCGGAGTGTCTCGACATCGAACTCCTGACAGGCATTTTCAACAAAAGGAGTTGAAAGTGCAAATACCTTCAGTTCACTGTAATGTGTAGTTGCCATGGTTCGAATGCCACGATCATGTAAATCCCTGAGAATAGCAATTGCAAGCGCAGAACCTTCTGTTGGATCTGTTCCGGCACCTAATTCATCAAAAAGACAAAGAGAATTTTCGTCCGCAGATTGCAGTATCCTTACAATATTCGTCATATGAGAGGAAAAAGTACTCAAACTTTGTTCGATGCTCTGCTCATCTCCGATATCTGCATAGACTTCTGTAAAGATGGAAAGTTCTGAACGGTCGAGTGCCGGAATATGAAGACCGCATTGTCCCATCAGGGTAAAAAGTCCGACTGTCTTCAAGGACACAGTTTTCCCTCCTGTATTTGGACCAGTCACAATGAGCAAGTCAAAATCTTTTCCGAGGTTTACGTCAATCGGGACCACAGTTTTTTTATCCAGGAGAGGATGACGGCCTTTACGGATATTGATATAATGTGCGGTGTTAAAAATAGGTCTGGTAGCATTTTGTGCCATTGCAAGCATAGCTTTCCCAAAGATAAAATCTAATTTTGTCAGAGTAGCCTGATTTAAAGTTATCTGTTCTATATAATCAGAAGTCTGCACGCTTAGCTTAGCTAAAATAATCTCAATCTCTTCCTGCTCTTTTATGCTGAAAGTCTTTAACTGGTTATTCAGCTCTACAATTGCTGATGGCTCAATGAAAAGAGTCGAACCGGTGGCGGATTGGTCGTGGACGATGCCAGGTACTTGATTTTTATATTCAGATTTTACCGGAATGCAGTAGCGGTTATCGCGCATGGTAATGACGGCATCCTGTAAATAAGTCCGATAGCTGCGGTTGACCATATTTGTTAATTGTGTATGGATCTTATCATTCGTCAGTGCAATGCTGCGCCGGATATGCTTGAGGTCTGTACTGGCATCATCACAAATCTCATCCTCTGATAAGATGCACCGGCGTATTTCTGTGCTAAGAGGTGTTAATGGTTCCAGACAGTCAAAATAGTCATCCAGAGAATCCCTGGAATTAGTGTCCTTATCATTCCGTCCGTAGGATTTTATCCTGGCGGCACATTCCAGAAGATTTGCAATCTTTAGTAACTCTCCGGCAGACAGTGTGCTGCCGATTTCCAACGATCTTACAAAGGCAAGGATGTTCCTGTTGTTGGAAAAAGAAATGCTGCCCTTCTGAAAAAGGCGGGTAAGAGCGTCTGCAGTCTCTGTTTGATCTTTCATAATTGTGTTAATGTCTGTGGACGGCTTCAGGTCGGCACATAGCTGTTTACCGGGTTCTGATGAAGCACAATCACATAACAGAGTAATAATTTTCTGAAATTCTAATACTTTTAATACTTTTTCGTTCATTTTGCTCCCTGAATTCTGTTTCAAATACATTATAATATCAAGTTTTATGATACCATAGAAAAATGAAAAATACTATGCTATACTTAGAACCGAAATATTTTTTCAAGAGTCAAAAGCATGTTTGCTTAAAGCACTATATGCAGGAGGGATTTCAATGGATGAAAAGGAAGAACAAAAATTAGAAGATAAAACGGGTGAATACCGACCGGAAAACCGTAATGATAAATTAAACAGTGCTGGCGAATTATTAGCAGATAAAGATTTTGAATTTATGCGGGAAAAGATAAAGGAGCGCCCGATCAATCGCAAAAGGTTAGTCAAAAAAACTATGGTGACTGCTTCAATGGCGGTTATTTTTGGTTTGATCGCATGCGTTACATTTTTGGTTCTGGAGCCTGTATTCAGTAACTGGTTATATCCGGAGGAGGAGCCTAAACAGGTGACATTTCCAGAGGTAGAAAATGAGATGCTGCCTGAAGATATGCTGCAGTCTGAGATTAAGATTCCATTTAATGAGGAGGCATCGAATTCGGAAGATGACACGGAAGAGAGCACCGAAGAGGAAGATTTCACACTGGAGGTAGAAGATTATCAGACACTATATAATAAATTATATGAGATAGCCAAAGAGAGTGAGAAAAGTCTGGTTACAGTGACCGGAGTGACATCAGATGTGGACTGGTTCAATAATACATATGAGAGTAAAGGTCAGACCTCAGGACTGATTATGGCAGATAATGGAAAAGAATTATTGGTGTTAGCAGATAAAAAAACAGTGGAAGAGGCCGAAGTTATTCAGGTGACATTCTGCGATGGGGAACAGGCTACCGGACAGATACGTGCATCGGATGCAACATTGGGATTTTCCGTTGTTAGCGTACCACTTGATGGTATCGGGGAAGATACCCGGGATTCCATTAAAATAGCAGAACTGGGCAGCTCGAATTCCATGAACCTTTCCGGCAGTGCGATCATAGCGATTGGAACGCCAATGGGAACAAATAATTCGGTTGCATATGGAATGCTGACATCAGTTGGTAATACTATAAACGTTACGGATAATGTATATAAGATAATGACAACTGACATCTATGGAAGCCAGAGTGCAGGCGGCGTCATCCTGGATATGTCAGGAAAAGTGATTGGTATTGTTGATATGAATTATAATGCTGAGGACACCAAGAATCTGATATCGGCAATCGGTATAACGGAATTAAAGAAGACAATAGAGAAGCTATCCAATGGGCAGCAGATGGCATATCTTGGTATTGAAGCAATTGATGTTACGGTAGAAGCCAATATGCAGATAGGTGTCCCGTTTGGAGCATATGTAACCGAAATAAGCATGGATTCTCCTGCGATGCAGTCGGGCATTCAGAGTGGAGATGTCATTGTAAAAATGGGGAATGCTAAGATTGAAAATATGTCACAATATGTAGATGCACTTCTGGCATGCGGACCGGGAGATGAGATGGAAGTAACAGTTATGCGGCAGGGAAAGGATGAATACAGAGAAATGTCTTTTGATGTCACATTGGGAACTTTAGAATAATATAACAGTTATAAAAATATTGCAAAATGGAAGGAAATAGAAGTAATGAAGTATATTAAAGATTATAGCGACGGAGATAGAGTATTTGATATCTACCTGTGTAAACACAAACAATCAGCGGTAACAAAAAACGGTAAATCTTATGAGAATGTCATCCTGCAGGATAAGACAGGAACTATTGATGCCAAGATCTGGGATCCGAACAGTGCCGGTATCGCGGATTTTGATACACTTGATTATGTGGAAGTATACGGTGAAGTCAGCAGTTTTCAGGGAGCGCTTCAGGTCAGTATAAAAAGAACCAGATTGTGTCAGGAAGGAGAGTATGATCCGGCAGATTATCTTCCGGTTTCAGCTAAAAATATTGATGAAATGTATGATGCAATCTTGAAATATGTCTCACAGATTGAGAACCCTTATCTTAGAAAAATGATGGAGTCATTCTTTGTAGAAGATATAGATTTCATCAAGGCATTTAAAGCTTCTTCAGCGGCAAAAACAGTACATCATGGATTTGTAGGAGGACTATTGGAACATACCCTAAGTGTAACGAATCTGTGTGCTTATTATTGTGCTACATATCCAATGCTTAAAAAGGATTTACTTATTAGTGCTGCAATATGCCACGATATTGGTAAGACAAAAGAAATCTCTCTTTTCCCGGAAAATGATTATACAGATGATGGAAATCTTCTGGGTCATATTATTATCGGTACCGAGATGATTACAGATAAAATAAGGGATATTGCAGGATTTCCATCAGGTCTTGCCTCTGAATTGAAGCATTGCATCCTGGCACATCATGGAGAATTAGAGTATGGCTCTCCGAAAAAACCGGCGCTTATGGAAGCGGCCGCTTTGAATCTTGCAGATAATACGGATGCAAAAATGCAGACGTTTACAGAGCTTTTACAGAACAATACAGAAGCAGGATGGCTTGGTTACAATAGACTTTTTGAATCAAATATTCGTATGACCAGAATGGAGTAAATGTCCGAATGGAATTTAAGAAAAATGATATGGTGACAATTACAATTACAGATATGGGAAATGAGGGCGAAGGCATTGGTAAGATTCAGGGATATACAGTATTTGTAAAGGATGCCATTGTCGGCGATATAATAGAAGCAAAGATTGTGAAACCGAAGAAGAATTATGCCTATGCAAGGTTAGAGAGGATTCTTACGGCCTCGCAATTCCGTACAAATCCGCGCTGCCAGTTCCATAAACAATGCGGCGGATGTCAGATACAGGCTCTTTCCTACGAGAAACAATTGGCATTTAAACAAGATAAAGTGCGGAATAACCTGATTCGCATCGGAAAGTTTGAAGAAGGCTTTATAGATTCTGTGATGGAACCGATTGTAGGAATGGAAGATCCGTATTACTATCGTAACAAGGCGCAGTTTCCGATTGGAGCAGATAAAGATGGTAATCCAATCACCGGATTTTATGCAGGAAGAACACATACAATCATTGCGAATACAGATTGCTGTCTAGGCAACCGGAAGAATGAAAAAATATTACAGATTATATTGGCATATATGAAGACAAATCAAGTGCTTCCCTACAATGAAGAAAGTGGTAAAGGTCTGATACGTCATATATTGATACGAATCGGGCATAAAACACAGGAAATTATGGTATGCCTTGTTATTAATGGAGAGAAGCTTCCCAACTCGGAAAAACTGATCAAAGAATTATGTAAACTTGAAAATATGACAAGTATCTCCATAAGCATAAATACAGAGAAGACCAATGTAATTATGGGGAAGGAAATTCGGGACCTGTGGGGAAAAAGTTACATTACAGACTATATCGGAGATATCAAATTCCAGATATCACCGCTTTCTTTTTATCAGGTGAATTCCGTTCAGACTGAAAAACTATATCGCCTTGCCATGGAATATGCAGATTTGCAGGGAGAGGAGACAGTCTGGGATCTTTATTGCGGAATCGGTACCATATCCTTATTTTTATCCCAAAAAGCAAAAAAGGTTTATGGCGTGGAAATCGTGCCGCAGGCAATTTCAGATGCAAAAAATAACGCCAAGATCAATCAGATAGAGAATGTGGAATTTTACGTGGGTAAAGCAGAAGAGGTACTCCCACAGCAATATGAAGAGAATGGAATCTATGCGGATGTCATCGTTGTAGATCCACCCAGAAAAGGCTGCGATGAACAATGCCTGCAGACCATGCTTAAGATGCAGCCAAAACGTATCGTATACGTGAGCTGCGATTCGGCGACACTCGCACGGGACCTGCAAATCCTATGTGAGAAGGACTACAGGATTGAGCGGGTGAGGGCAGTCGATCAGTTCAGTCATACGGTTCATTGTGAGAGCCTCGTGCTTCTTAATAGGAATTGATATTAATATGAAGCATAATTCTAATAGGAATGTAGAATTATTGTTGAATAATGTTTAAGAAAGGAGTTGAAAATATGGATAATAAAATCATGAAACCGCTAGTAGGTGAAATAAGAAATATCCTTGATACAGCAAGGAGAAATGTTGCCAGAGAAGTTAATAACGAATTAATCATTTCCTATTGGAAGATTGGAGAGATTATAATTCGTTACGAGCAAAATGATAGTATTCGAGCTGAATATGGGGAACAGACATTAAAACAACTTTCTAAGACATTGACAGCTGAATTTGGGAAGGGATTTTCTAGGTCCAATCTGCAGAATATGAGAACATTTTATATGAATTATGAAAAATGCCAGACGCTGTCTGGCAAATTGAGTTGGTCTCATTATTGCGAACTATTAAGTATTGCAGAGAAAGATAAGCGTGGTTTTTATGAAAGAGAAGCAATTAATTCAAATTGGTCTGTACGAGAATTAAAACGGCAAATAAATACCTCGTTATATGAACGCCTGTTGCTATCTAAAGGTGAGGTAAATAAACAGGAAGTATTAAGGTTAGCAACGAATGGAATTGAAATTACAGAACCTAAAGATATTATCAAAGATCCATATGTATTTGAATTCCTTGGGATACCTGAAGATAAACCAGTTATGGAAAGTGATTTAGAAAAAGCGCTAGTGGAACAAATTGAAAAATTCATTCTTGAATTGGGCAGAGGTTTTATGTTTGTTGGAACACAGCAGAGAATCACAATAAATAATACCCATTATTATGCAGATATGGTTTTCTACAATAAACCTTTGAAGTCGTATGTTATCATAGAATTAAAGACAACCAAACTTATGCCAGAGGCAGCAGGTCAGTTGAATTTGTACTTAAATTATTATGAGAGTGAAGTAAATGATGAAGAAGATAATAAACCGATAGGTATTATTCTTTGTACAGATAAAGATGCTCTGACTGCTGAATATGCATTAGGTGGATTATCAAATAATATTTTTGCTTCAAAATATACTTATTATATTCCGGATAAAGAACAGTTAATTGCTGAGGTTGAAAAGGTAATTAAAATGTGGCAGGAAAAAGAATAATGAAACAAGTAGCAGGAGTTATAGAAATCTTATCGGTATAGCAGATTGGCAACATAAACTAACAATCTACTTGAACGAGAAAAGTATCTTTATGGATAAACAATTATCACTTACTGTGACATTCGATACAAGTGATGAGGCTAAAAATGCATATAATATTTTAAAAGAAGGTAGTATAACGATATATCCTATACATAGTACCACTTATAGTTCGTGTGAGGTTGTATTTATAGATAAATTTGGTTTTCGATGGGGTTTTATGACTGAGCAGCGGGTTTCATATTATGAGTAAAGTTTAAGGCAGGAAAAGACAATTCCTGCGGATCGTGATCCGGTAGCATATAGTGTTACCGTTCCAACAGGATATAATACAAGTAAGTTAAATCAAGAGGGTCTCATTGTACATACCATCAAAAAAGAGTTGCTTGATCTTGGGATCTGTACCATGCAGACCTCTTTTGGAAATGGTATCAAAACATATAATATGGAGCGTAGCATTTGCGATATTCTTCGAGATAGAAACAACCAGGATGCCGCAGTGGTGTCAGAGGAAAAAAGTATTCAAGCTGAAATTATACTAAGAAATTTTATGCTTGAGAGGTTACTGGAGAGAATATCTGTATCTCCATTCCCTGATAAGTTTATTTTAAAAGGTGGCATGTTAGTTGCAGCTATGGTTGGTATTGACACTCGATCAACTATGGACATGGATGCAACGATTAGAAGAATTAATCTATCAGAGGAGACGCTAAAAGGCTTTATTACTCTGTGAGTGTTTTGGCAAACTGCGAAATACGCTCTTCAAAATATTCAGCGGTGCTCACAGCGTCACCTTTGATTTTTTTCATTATCAGTCTATCGAAAAAACGCATCTTTTCAAAGGCGAAGGCGTAGCCAAGCACAGCTTTTGTCATGGCATGGGCATACAATTCAGACTGAAAGGCTCCAAGCAGCTCCTTGTTGCATTCTTCCTGCTTTTGTGCACCGGCACAGAGATACAGACCGACTTTTTTTGAAAGCAATTGCTTTAAATTGGCCGCGGCAAATGAAGTCAACTCTTTTTGAGCTTTTCCTATGTAAATAGAGCCGCCGAGAATAACGATATCAAACGTGTCGAGCGGCGGTACATTTTCACTCGTGATATTTACTGCCGTACAATCGTCGCCAATTTCTTTCTGTATGCGTCGTGCCACTTCAGCGGCACTGCCATAGCGTGTGGCATATATGATTAAACTTTTCATGCTGGATTGCTTCCTTTCGTTACTTGACACTTCGTGAGCCGCAGGTTCTCTGATTTTTTTCATAAACACGGTAAGCACGCTGACACTTTTTGATACTTCATTCAATTTCCATCGTATTCTGTTCATTCACATTTTTTAGCGCAGATAAAACAAAATCTGCTGTATGGTCGATTAACCGCTGTCGCTGGGCATCATCCACTTGCTCTACAATGAGTCGTAACGAGAGTCCAAAGGCGAGTGACCAGATGATTTGTGCTGTCAGCTCTACCTGAGTGTCAGCCTTTTTGGTGAAGCCCGGCAGTTCCCGCAGGGCTCCGCACAACATGGCGATCGCCGGACGTTCATAAGCGGCTCCCCGTTGTAACACGGAAGTATGTGCGAGAACTGTAGCTGAATTATTTAGCATGATGCTCTTATAGGCATCGCCCATTTGCACAGCCAGCATAATAAAGCTTTTGCAGCTTTCCGTCAGTTTTTCTTCCCGCGTTTTATTAGCGGTATTGAAAGAAGACAAAGCAGCCAGTATTTTGCGATAGTTTTCTTCAATTAGTATTTCAATGATTTCCTCTTTGTTTTTAAAATAGTGATAGATGATAGCGGGCGAATATTCAATCATTTCAGCAATTTTGCGTATGGATATTCCATCTATTCCGCTGCTGCTCGCAATTTCACGCGCAGCGTTTAGGATATCTTCACGCATTTCTGCCTTTTCCCTCTCTTTTCGTTCCGAAATACCGATAGTAAACACTCCTTTTGTTGTACACTGCATATATATTAAACACTGTTCAGCATATCGCATTATTATGATAATGTCAATATCTTTTGATGTGCTAAGGTGTTTCCCAAAATTCACTACAGACCCGATTTCCAAACAAAGACTTGCCAACATGGGAGAAGAGATATCCGAAAGCTAAAGCAGATGGAGAAAGATGTTTCTGCCTTAGAATCAAGAAAAACTCTTTACATAATTGAAAATGAGTGACATAATGACACAAAAATGACGAAATCTTACAATTGAAGAGGCTATATGTAAATAGAATGGCTGGTCTGCTTACTACAAGCAGATAGTAAAGATATTTAACTTCAAAAGAAGGAGGTTCACGTTATGGCTAAAAACGATAATATGCTGGCAATTCTGTGGATGCTGAATTTAGGCGTAAAAATGACTGCAAAACAAATATCAGAAAAATTGGAAATAAATATAAGGACAGTATATCGGTATATTGATGCACTATGTGCCAGTGGAGTCCCTATCATATCCGACCCAGGTCATAATGGCGGGTATAGCCTGCTGAATCATTTTATCAGAGCGCCTTTGCTATTTGATATGGAAGAAAAAAAGGCACTCCTTCATGCTGCTGTTTTTGCAAAAGAAGCTGGATACCCTTTGAGTGAGGCATTAGACAATGCAACATCAAAGTTGAAAATGTATTCGAATCAGGAACAGGAAAGTATACTGAACCATCATTTAGCCGGATTTGAAGTTATAAAC
>JAEWWQ010000336.1 GCA_023458855.1 Bacillota bacterium | reverse complement strand
TTTTACTGAATACATTAGTTTGAAACCTCCACAAATTTACTTTTTTCTATCTGGAAGTTCCCTATACATGGCATTTAGAACCTCCGACAGTAACTCTGTATCTTCAATATCATCTACTATGACCATCAATGTCTTTGAACCTGCATAGGGATATGACCTTTCGGCTGTTGGCATTAAGCGAAGTACTGATTCTGTCGGTTTTAGGAACAAACAGTTGTCGCAAATATCACCTATTAATTTCTGATTAAAGTATACGCAATACTCACCCATCATTTTCTTTGTAGTTACATTTCCTACACGCTGTAAACAATCTAAAACATACTCATGAAATTCTTTCGTTGTTGCCATTTCTACACCTCATCCATTCTTAAAATCAAATGCCATCCGGATTCTCTTTATAGAATTCTCCTTTATAAAAATTCTCGTTACCTGTTTTCGTGACCGTCATTCGAAAACATACACATCCATCAGGACAGACAAAATCCTTTACATATTTTTCACAGCCTCCGACATTTGTAAGATCACCACCACTTCTAACTGCTTCCATTGCCGGAAACAGGATCATCATTAGCTTAGAACAGATACCCTGTCCCTGCTCATTCACCGGAGAACCATAGGTACAGGTATATTTATCGCCTATCTCTTCTCCATTTCTGCAATAATGCTCCGTATGATCACTGCGTAAAAAACCTGTTACTTCAATCTCAAATTCATATTCTTCATCATACCACTTTTTCATATCTGCCTCCTATTTTATAAATCATCAATTTAATTTTTTAAGTTTTCATATATGGAAATGAACTTTTTTTCTGATAATATTTCGTTTGTGACATACCTGCCATTATA
Organism: Bacillota bacterium; assembly: GCA_023458855.1. Lineage (GTDB taxonomy): Bacteria > Bacillota > Clostridia > Lachnospirales > Lachnospiraceae > SZUA-378. The sequence continues at coordinate 2,466 of JAEWWQ010000336.1, read as the reverse complement.
AAATAAAGCATAATTCGTCCAGGCAGCCGGTGCTTTCTTTGCTTTTTCAAGGGAATCGATTTTTATACTTTGAAATGAAATACCCTGACTTCTTGCAGCATTTTCCACAATGGGAACATATTTTTCAGTATATGGACATCCATTCGTATAGAAAAGTACAAATCCATTTTCTTCTATCTGAGGTATCTTTACCTGCTCTTTAAACTTAGGAATGTCTGCTTCCTTCTCCAATGGTAAATACAGTAATGTAAAAAAAGGATTCGCCTTATCTGCAATTAAAAAGCCTTTATATGTCAGGTATTTTGGATCCGACAAAAATGGCATTTTCTTTAGTGAAGATATCACGGTAACCCCTTTTTTCTCTTTCATCCTTGCATCATTGATGCAGGAATCGAGCAAATCGTTTGCATATCCTTTTCCTTTGCATGAACCTGACACCCAGAAGCAGTTGATATGCATATATCCATCCGCTTCAATCGGGACCCATGCCTTCTCTGCCGGAATATATTCGATAAAACATTTTCCTCTTATATCTCCTTTCAGAAATACAAGTCCATCCTCCATACGTTCTTTTAGCCATTGTTTCTTTGAAATTACCTGGGGATCTTTTTCTCCAGATATGGCACAACATATATGCTCCTTATCTAAATTTTCAGGTTTTAACTGTATATATTCCATCTGTAAAATCCCTCCTATCTATTATAATTTTCCTGCATTTTCATTAACAATTCTCTTATTTCTTCTCTTACTTCCATTGGCTCCAAAAGAAAAACTTTATCTCCAAAAGTAAGAAGCCATGAAATCAAATTGTCTTTATCTGTATAATCAGCGTGAAATAATAGTTTTCCTTCCTCTGTCTCTTCAAAACAATGCGGTCCGAATTCTTCCACAATCCTCCATTTCATTTCTGGATAAAATAATGCTTTTACATGTATTTTGTCTGGAAATATTTTTTCAATGGATAAATCAGGCATTGGGGCTTCTCGAACTTTAAACTCTGTTTCACTTTTTTGGAGTTTGTCCAGACGATTCAATTTGAAAAGTCGGAACTCTTTTCTCTTAAGACACCATCCCCATACATACCAGCTCGACCATTTGAAAATCAGATAGTACGGTTCAATCTTACGAATGGTATCGCCCGATGGTGAATAATAATCAAATATAATACACTTGCGTTCTTCTATCGATTCCTGTATTAAGGAAATCTTCGGTGCAATTGCATCCTTATACCAGGAAGACAGATCAATTAAAACGGAATCTTTACCACTAATAAATCTTGACGATCCTGGTTTGATTTTCTCCATGAGCTGCCCATAATAATGGCTTCCACTCACGCTATCAAGGCTGCGCAGTCCTGCCATGATCATCTGCATGTCCTTGGATGTCAGAAGTGTTCTGTCCATTCGATAGCCATCCATTATCCCAATTCCACCACCGCATCCCTGTGCCGTTTGTATTGGAATGCCCGCTTTGCACAGATCTTCTATATCTCTATTAATCGTCCTTTTTGAGACTTCAAATTTATCTGCCAGTTCAGGAGCTGTAATCTTTTCCTGCTGCAAAAGAATAGAAAGTATTCCGATCAGTCTATCTATTTTCATATTTAAACTCCTTGTATATATCATAACAAAATAAACATGACACCTGCATGTCATGTTTATTTTATCACCTTTATTTTATTTTATAAAGGGCTCAAATAGAATACTGCCTTATTCCAGAGCACACGATGTATTCCTATTATGCAAATATTTCATTTACAAAAACGTTTCTTCCTCAGACGCCGTTAGGATTTCTACCAAAGCCCCCAACAGCACTTTGGGTGGATTTTCATTAATCAGGCGCATCAGCTTAACAGCCACCGATTGTTCATCACATATGATTTCATATAATTGATCTTTTAAGCGGAACGGAATCTGAGCTAGGCTGAGTAAATCAAAACAACGTTTTTGTTTATTCTGCGCCTGTTGTTTTAATTTATCTTGGAAACAAATCTCTACATTACAGTCCGTTGGAATCTGTTGTAATGTTACCACCATACCCCGTTCTGTCATTTCCGTAGAACATATTGCATCTTTTGTCTCATCAACATATTTTCCATTTAAGAATACAGATGGTTTCTTCTTAAAACAGCCTAAAAACAAGAGCTGATAATTACGTTTCTGTGGAATAAGCTGGCGCATTCCTACTGCCTGTCCGATTCGAAAAACTGTTTTATCTTTTTCTTCCTGCAGTAAAAATTGGGTCTGCACACATTCCTGCTGTTCATAGGCTATAGTTGTATTGTCATCCTCATATAAAGTAAACTGGTTGTCTTTTCCATGAAATACTGCAAGCAACAGTGTCTCCGGATTTTGTTCCACAGGCTGGTCTGCTGCCATCATCGGAAGAATTGCTCCTTCCTTCAGAAAAACTGGAAGTCTGGATACATCGCGATAACACGTCAGCATTCGGTCCCCTTGATAAATC
>JAEWWQ010000335.1 GCA_023458855.1 Bacillota bacterium | reverse complement strand
TTAAGGTTCATTTAAACACAGCTGTGAAAGAACTGATGATAGCGGAATCCCGTATCAGAGGAGTCGTGCTAAAAGACGGAACAAAAATAAAGTGTGATGCAGTTATTGTGGCTACAGGAGGCAAATCTTACCAGTTGACCGGTTCCACAGGAGATGGCTTTGTATTTGCAGAAAAAGCAGGGCATACCATTACACGGTTATCGCCAGCCTTAGTTCCATTTGAGATAAAGGAGCCTTTTTGCAAGGAACTTCAGGGATTAGCACTTAAAAATGTGCAGGCAGCCGTAGTAGATAACGGAAAAGAACTTTATTCTGGATTTGGAGAGATGTTATTTACTCATTTTGGTGTGAGTGGCCCACTGGTTTTAAGTGCCAGCAGCTTTTATACGAAGAGAAAGAAAGATAGTCGAAGCAATGCTGTATTAAGGCTTGATTTAAAACCAGCCTTGACGGAAGAACAGTTAGATAGGCGGATATTGCGTGATTTTGAGGAGAATAAGAATAAACGGTTTAAAAATGCGATAACTGGATTATTTCCAACCAGATTAATTCCTGTTATGATAGAAATGTCTGGGATTGATCCTGAAAAACCGGTCAATGACATCGGACGCGAAGAAAGGAAGCATTTTGTTCACAATATTAAAAACAGGGATATGACGATTCTCAAAACTCGTGATTTTAATGAAGCGATTATAACGCAGGGAGGAATTTCGGTAAAGGAAATCAATCCATCGACAATGGAATCAAAAATAGTTAAAAATCTTTTCTTTGCCGGTGAAATAATTGATGCGGATGCACTTACAGGTGGATTTAATTTACAGATTGCGTGGTCTACCGGATTTTTGGCTGGAAGTGCAATTGAATAGAAAGGAAGTTGAAAATGAGTTTTAATGTAGCAATAGATGGACCCGCAGGTGCAGGTAAAAGTACGATTGCAAAACGGATTGCAAGGAGAATGAAGTATATTTATGTCGACACGGGAGCAATGTATCGTGCTATGGCTCTTTTTTTGATCAGAAATGGTATTAAGCCGGAAGAAACGGATAAAATAAGTAAAAAATGTAAAGAAGCAGAGATAACCATTCAATACCAGAATGGAGAGCAGATCGTATTATTAAATGGTGAAAATGTAAATGCATTAATCAGGACAGAGGAAGTAGGGAATATGGCCTCTGCAACTTCGGTGAACAAAGATGTCAGAACAAAGCTGGTTGATTTGCAAAGAGAGCTTGCCAGAACAGCGGATGTCATAATGGATGGCAGAGACATTGGTACTTGTGTATTACCGGGTGCTAATGTTAAAATCTATCTGACAGCCAGTAGTCGTGTACGGGCAAAAAGAAGATTTGACCAACTAACATCGAAGGGCGAGAAAGTGGATATTGATGTTATAGAAAAAGATATTATTGAAAGAGATCATCGGGATATGACGAGAGATATTTCTCCATTAAAGCAGGCGGAGGATGCAATTCTTGTTGATTCTTCTGATATGACAGTAAATGAAGTAATAGAGACTATAATTAAGTTATGTGAATCGTAGTGCTGGATTTTGGCTGTACACATAAAGATAGCGATGCGTAATACAAGTGATAACGAGGTAGCAGATGGAAGTAATTTTAGCAAAAACAGCCGGCTTTTGCTTTGGCGTGAAAAGGGCTGTGGAACAAGTGTATGAGCAGACAGGATGCAATAAAAAAATAGTTACGTATGGTCCCATTATTCATAACGAAGAAGTTGTCAGGGATCTTGAAAAAAGAGGTGTTCAGGTAATCGATAATCCTGAGGAACTTGCCAAAGTAAACGAAGGAACGGTCATCATACGTTCTCATGGAGTGTCAGAGGACATTTATAAGGTAATCAGGGATAAGAATCTGGAATGTGTTGATGCAACCTGTCCCTTTGTAAAAAGAATTCATAAAATAGTGGAAAAAGAAAGTATGAATGGGTGTCAGATTGTAATTATAGGCAATGATGGACATCCGGAAGTAGAGGGTATTAAAGGATGGTCCAGGACACCGGCTATTGTAATCGAATCAAAAGAAGAGGCAGAAAAATTTGTAAATGAAACAAATCAAAAGATATGCATTGTATCACAGACGACATTTAACTACAAGAAATTTCAAGAATTAGTTGAAATTTTTCAAAAAAAAGGTTATGATATACTTGTTGTGAATACGATATGCAGCGCAACTGAAGAACGACAAGCTGAGGCAAGTAAGATTGCAGGTCAGGTCGATGCAATGATAGTAATAGGTGGCACTCACAGTTCCAATACGCGTAAGTTGTTTGAAATATGTAGTAAGGAATGTGAAAACACTTATTTCATACAGACACTGGATGACTTGAATTTAGATTTACCTAAATCTGTTCGACTGGTGGGTATTACTGCAGGGGCTTCTACCCCAAATAATATAATTGAGGAGGTTCAAAATTATGTCAGAATTAACTTTTGAACAAATGTTAGAAGAATCATTTAAGACAATACACACAGGAGAGGTTATTGAAGGTACAATTATTGATGTCAAGTCAGATGAAGCTGTATTAAACATCGGATACAAATCAGATGGTATTCTTACTAAAAATGAATACACAAACGAACCAAATGTAGATTTAACAAGTGTTCTTACCGTTGGTGACAAGATGGAAGTAAAGGTCTTAAAAGTAAATGACGGTGAAGGACAAGTCTTATTGACATATAAGAGACTTACAGCTGACAGAGGAAATAAGAGGATTGAAGAAGCATTTAATAATCAGGAAGTACTTACTGCAAAGGTTGCACAGGTATTGGATGGCGGCTTATGTGTAGTAATCGAGGAAATCAGAATATTCATTCCTGCCAGCCTGGTATCTGATTCTTATGAGAAAGATCTTACGAAATATGCAGGACAGGAAATTAGTTTTGTAATTAGTGAGTATAACCCTAAGAGGAGAAGATATATCGGAGATCGTAAACAATTGATCGTAGCACAAAAGACAGAAATGCAAAAAGAATTATTTGCCAGAATCAAAGAGGGCGATGTAGTAGAAGGAACCGTTAAAAATGTAACTGATTTTGGAGCATTTATTGATTTGGGCGGAGCAGACGGATTACTTCATATTTCCGAAATGTCTTGGGGAAGAGTTGAAAATCCTAAGAAAGTATTTAAAGTTGGTGATAAAGTTAATGTGCTTATTAAAGAAATACAGGGAACTAAAATAGCGCTTAGCTCTAAATTTGATGATGCAAATCCCTGGAAAGATGCAACAACAAAATATGCAGTAGGGAATGTTGTGAACGGTGTGGTAGCCAGAATGACAGACTTTGGAGCATTTGTTGAATTAGAACCGGGTGTGGATGCTCTTTTGCATGTATCACAGATATCAAAAGAACATATTGAGAAGCCATCAGATGCATTATCAGTTGGCGATACTATTACAGCTAAAGTAGTTGATTTTAATGAAGCAGACAGAAAAATCAGTCTGAGCATGAAGGCTTTAATGGTACCGGAATCGACAGAAGCAGCAGATGCAGATGTTGTATCAGTAGACATTGACGCTGTGATTTCAGAAGATAAATAAGATAAATTAAAAGGTGAATGTGTATGGCATATGATTACGAGCAATTCAAAAAGGCTGTACTTGATTTAACGAAGATTGATTTAAGCGCTTATAAAGAGAAGCAGATGAAGCGAAGGATCGATACACTTATCACAAAGAATAAGATAGATGGTTATGAAAACTTTGTAAAATCAATCAGAGCAGATAAAAAGTTATTTGAAGAATTTGTAACATACTTAACCATTAACGTTTCAGAATTTTATAGGAATCCAGAACAATGGGATTTACTTGATAAAGATGTTTTTCCGGAATTGATCAAAAGATTTGGCAGCGGACTTAAGATATGGAGTGCAGCCTGTTCAACAGGCGATGAGCCCTATTCTTTAGTAATGGCATTATCGAGGCATCTGCCACTAAATAAGATTCATATTTATGCGACAGATTTGGATAAGGTTGTAATAGAGAAGGCTAAAACGGGTCTTTATAATGAAAGAAGTTTAGCAGGGGTTCCTTCTGATCTTAAAAAGAAATTTTTTACGCAGATTGGACCATCTTTTAAAATCTCCGATGAAGTTAAGGAGTGTGTAGAATTTAAAGAGCACAATTTGCTGAAAGATACATACCCTGTAAATTATGATCTGATTGTATGCCGTAATGTTCTGATATATTTTACAGAAGAAGCTAAAGATGAGGTGTTTATTAAATTTCTTAAGGCTTTGAAGCCGGGTGGAGTTCTTTTCATAGGAAGTACAGAACAAATTGTAAATTATAGAGAATTAGGATATAAAAGAAAAAATTCATTTTTTTATGAAAGGCCATAATAAACAAGTGAACGGTCTGTTAATTCACTTGTCATGAATAAAAGAGACTCAGGAAAATAGTTTTCCTGAGTTTTTGTACGATATGCTTTAACGCAGCTTGTTTGCTGTTCTTACCATCATCTGCAATACGTGACTGGCATATTTGGAAAAGTCACCACGTTGTCTTTTGAACTCATCTGTCAGTTCGAAAAAAAGTTCCTTGCTGTGATACTCCTTCTTAAAAAATGGTTCAAACAAAATATCCCATTGTGGAAGATAAGAAGCCTGCTTTCTGGTGTAACAGGTAGCAGCAGTTGCTCTGATGCGGTGGTCCTTATCAACGAAGTGGGCTACGGAACGGTGAATTGCGTTATCTTCTATGGGAAGATAGTAGTAATCTTTGTAATTAGAATAAAAGTATTTTAGTTCTTCTTCATAAAGAGGTACTTTTAGTGTGCCTTCCATGTCAAATCCAGTAAAATAGCACCCGTTGATGCCTTGCGATATGGCAACGGGAAGTGAATTCAGAAAACGTAGCTTCATTAGTATCTCTTGCTTTTTTTCACCATTAAAATCAGTATAATAATTGGCCTGTACTCTTGTGACACGGATAGTATCGTTGAATAAATCACAATAGGACAGAACAGGAAGCAAAGTGATAAGTCCCTGAATGTCCTCCGAATTATGAAGTAAAAGAAGCTGGAGGTTATGATTGTCAGGAGCCTGTACATAATCATGATAAACACTGATCAATTCACCGCCATGAAAAGTATCTTCCCTATTTACATTTAAAAAAGTCTCAATTGTTTTCTGTTTGCAATTTGGAAGCTTTAAAAATTCCCTGTAGGGAGTTATACGACGATACAAATCCAAAGCCTCAAAATGCTCAAACGTATCTGAAAGGTGAAATTGTGCAGCCTTTTGCTGTAAATAAGGGATATCAAAATTATTTCCATTAAAATGAACTAAATAAGAATAATTTTTGGAAAACGCGAAGAAAGCATTTAACAGGTTAAGTTCATCATCGTAATGATCAGCAAACCACTGAATTAAATGAAAAGAATCATTTTTGATATAGATACAGCCAATCAGATAGAGGGATGATCCTTTTGCGGTAAATCCGGTGGTTTCAATATCTAAAAATAAAGTTTTTGAAATATCCATGATTTGAGAAAGAGGATAAGCAAGTCTTAGATTGGGTAATTCAGTCTTTATAATCTTCATAGTTGCTCCCGTCTGCGACATTGGATCGCATAAATGTCAAAGAGTGTGAAAGTGTTGAAACTTACTATTTGATAATAGCATATTTTTAAAATTTACAGTAGTATTTTTTAGCGAAAAATAGTATATTTATAAAGGGTATAAAAATGAAAAATAAAATTAAAAAGGTAATCAGAAACTGATTAAATAACGGAAGGAAGAAGGTTAAAAGATGGCAAAGTTTACATTTGCAGGTGGAATTCATCCATATGATGGAAAAGATTTATCAAAAGATAAACCAATTAAAGCAATTCTGCCGAAAGGCGATTTGTTTTATCCACTTTCCCAGCACATTGGAGCTCCAGCGACACCAATTGTAGCGAAAGGCGACCATGTATTGACAGGGCAGAAAATAGCAGAGGCAGGAGGATTTGTGTCGTCACCAATTTATGCGTCGGTATCAGGGACAGTAAAGACAATCGAACCGCATCGTGTCACAACGGGTGATAATGTGCCATGTATCGTTATTGAAAATGATGGATTGTATCAAGAGGTTGCGTATCATGAAATCAATTCTTTAGAGGATGTTACAAAAGAAGAAATACTGAATCGAATTAAAGAAGCAGGTGTAGTAGGTATGGGTGGTGCTGGATTTCCAACACATGTAAAATTATCGCCCAAAGAACCTGAGAAGATTCAATATGTGATTGTTAACTGCGCGGAATGTGAACCATATCTGACTTCTGACTATCGAAGAATATTGGAAGAACCGGAAAAATTGATTCAGGGATTGAAAGTTTCTCTTCGATTATTTGATAATGCCCAGGGAATTCTTGCGGTTGAAGACAATAAACCGGATTGTATTGAACTTCTTAAAAAATTAACAAAAGAAGAAAAAAGAATTAGTGTAAAGGCATTAAAAACAAAGTATCCGCAAGGAGCAGAACGTCAGCTTATTTATGCAGTTACCGGACGTGCAATTAATTCATCCATGCTTCCGGCAGATGCGGGATGTGTTGTTAATAATGTAGACTCTGTAGTTGCAATAAATAATGCGGTTATGCTTGGACGACCGTTAATGCAGCGTATTGTTACAGTAACAGGGGATGCGATAAATGATCCAAGAAATTTTGCAGTGCGCGTGGGAACTCTGTATTCTGAGCTGATTGAAGAGGCAGGTGGATTTAAGACTGAGCCGGCGAAGATCGTATCAGGTGGTCCGATGATGGGATTTGCCCTGTTTGATACGCAAGTGCCGGTTACAAAGACAACTTCTGCGCTGTTGTGTATGACAACAGATGAAGTCTCGGCATATGAGGCGAGTGCCTGTATTAATTGCGGCAAGTGTGTTGAAGTGTGTCCGGGAAGAGTAGTACCAAGCCGTCTTGCCGATTATGCTGAACATGGGGATATGGACAAATTTGTGGCGCATGAGGGTATGGAGTGCTGTGAATGCGGCTGTTGCAGTTTCATATGTCCGGCAAAAAGACAATTGACACAATCCATTAAATCCATGCGTAAAATGGTTTTAGCAAATAAGAAAAAATAGGAGGTAAAAAAATTGAGTAACTTGATGAAAGTGTCTT
>JAEWWQ010000334.1 GCA_023458855.1 Bacillota bacterium | reverse complement strand
CCCTGCATGTTGGCCATTCCAAGAAATGACTTTGGCGCCAGTATTCCCATGACTACAAATATCAAAACTGCAATTCCAAATAATGCAAGTGTATTTTTCTCACTATTTTTAAAGGATGTTTTTATTTTATTCATCTGTTCTGCCTCCTTAAACCTTTGCACTATTGGCGATTTTTTTTGCTCGCAATGATGTAATCGATGTACCGACTACAATAATCAGACCAACAACAAATGTTTGGAAATGAGTCGGGACTCCAAGCATAATCAGATTATTTTGCACAAGTGCAATCAGTATCACTCCAAGAACAGTTCCTGTAACAGAACCATGTCCTCCTGTAATTCTGGTTCCACCTACTACTACAGCAGCAATTACCATCATTTCACTTCCCATCAGACTTTGCGGACTTGCCTGTCTCATAAGAATCATATAAGTAATGCCGCCAATACCTGCAAAAAATCCCGCAAACATATAAATGGCAAATTGTATTTTTACAACATTAAATCCCGCTATTCTGGCTGCATTTTTATCTCCGCCGATTGCATAGATTCCACGTCCCAGCATCGTATATCTTAAGACTATGGAAACACCGATAATCAAACAGAGCGGAATCAGCATAAGAGCTGTTAACTGATAACTGATTCCCTGTGTATTGGTATAGGAACAGAGGAATACTTTTGAAAGATTATCTACTTTTTCTGGTATATTAGATATTTCTTTTGTTCCCATAAATGCTAATGTTGCACCGTTTGCAACACTGCTGACACCAAGCGTTGCAATAAGAGGCGGCAGTTTCATCTTTGCAATCAGAATTGCATTGACAATGCCAAATGCCATCCCAATTAAGCCCGCCATTGCATAGGCTGCAATGGCATTATCAATATCCGCAAATAGCAGGAATTTAATAGTTCCGTATAGTGATATACAGGCAACTGCCGGAAAAGATACATCAATTCCTCCGGATATGATAACAACCATTTCACAGATGGCAAAAATCAAGGTAACCAGCATCGCCCTTGACAGGGTAATAACAGTAGATATCTGCGCAAATGCCGGATTTACAATTCCAATCAAAACAGCCAGTGCAATGATAATATAGACAACGATCATTTCATTTGTAGTCATTATGTTTTTTGTTTTCTTCACCCTAATCGTCCTCCCTTTCTATCGTAGCATTCAATAGCCCTGTTAACTGTTTTTCATCCATATCTCCGGTTTCTATTACCCCGGATGTCTTTCCGTTTTTCATAATAATCAGCTTATTACAGTTATGAACCAATTCGCTTAAATCATCAGAGATGATAATAACACCAGTGCCCGCTTCGGCCAGTTGATGTAAGATTGCATGAATATCCGCCTTTGATCCGACATCTACACCTACAGTAGGTCCATTCAGGATAATCAGGTCCGGTTCCGTATTCATCCATTTTGCAATTACCATTTTCTGTGCATTTCCACCGGACAAAGTACATATGGCAGCCTCTGAATCAGGTGCGGCACAGCCGATTTTCTTTATCCATGCTTCCGTTACCTTTTTCATCTGTGCATAATTTAATTTTCCTTTTTTCAGATATTTATGAATAGAAGCTGCAACGGTATTATCCTGAATGCTTCTTGTCATAAAAAGCCCTTGGGTCAAACGGTCTTCCGGAACATATGCGATCTTATTTTTCATCGCGTCTTCTATTGATTTGATTCTGATTTCTTTCCCATTTAATTTAATAGTTCCGCTCTCCGCCGGTGCGATTCCAAAAAGTGCATCTCCTATCTCACCCCGACCAGAACCTAAAAGTCCGGTTATTCCCAACATATCACCTCTGTTCAAGGTAAAGCTGACATGTTCAAATGCACCGTTCTTTGATAATGACTGTACCTTCAGGATTTCCTGTTCTGATTTTTCCGGTCTGTATGTATCATCTTTTACTTCATGACCAGTCAGGCACTTCACAAAGCGTGCTCTGTCAAATTCTTCTATCAGTCCCGTTGCAACATTCTCTCCATTTCTTAAAATAGTAAGTCTGTCCGCAATTTTATAGATTTCATCTAATTTATGATTTACAATAACGACCGCAATTCCCTTTTCCTTGAGGCCCCTTATAATCGTATTTAATTTTTCAACTTCATTTGCTGTTAATGCCGTTGTCGGTTCATCAAGAATCAGTAATTTGGCATCATTCATAATTGCCCGGCAGATAGCTACCATCTGTTTGTTGGCAACTGACAGCCGCTCGACCAGCATATCCGGATCCATGTGTGCACCGATTTTATCCATTGCCTCCAGTGCTAATTTCCTTGCCTGTTTCCAATCCATTTTCTTACTTCCGACCAGAAGTGCCCTGTTCATTGCAATATTTTCTGCCACAGACAGATTGGGAAAAACAGCAAAATCCTGATAGATTACCTGAATTCCCATTCGTATGGATTCAATTGGTGTTAACCTGTCGATCTTTTTGCCAGCTATATAGATATTTCCTTCTGTTGCATCATGTGCACCGGATATGATCTTAATTAATGTAGATTTACCGCATCCATTTTCTCCTGCAAGACAATGGATTTCTCCGCTTCTCACTTCAAGGCTGA
>JAEWWQ010000333.1 GCA_023458855.1 Bacillota bacterium | reverse complement strand
GGTAAAAAACGGCAAAGAATTTATGTATAGTATTGTTTCCTATATTAGAAATTCACCTCACAAGGTTATGGTCATTCTTGCAAGTTCTTCCATTTCATGGATAGAAAACAGTATGATATCAAAACTGGGAACATCGGCATATGCAATATCTGCATTTTATAAGATAAGGGAACTATCCTTCCAGAACGTCAGAAGCCTGTTTCCGGCATATAACTTGAAAAATTGTCTCATCTTATATAGCATTACAGGCGGGAATCCAGGACTTTTAACCTGCATGAATCAGGATGTTACCATGGAAACCAATATTTGTGAATGTATTTTAGAGTCAAATTCCCCACTTAAGGTATTGGGAAGGAATATTTTAACTGAAGAATTAAGAGAGACAACTATCTATAACACAATACTTGAGGCTTTAACATTAGGCAAAAACAAGCTGAATGATTTGTTCTTATCTACAGGCTTTTCAAGACCTAAACTCAGTGTGTATATAAAAAACTTAATAGAACTGGAACTCGTCGAAAAAGTATTTTCTTATGATACGGATGGAAGAGAAAATACAAAAAAGGGTGTTTACAGAATATGTAATCACTTTACTTATTTTTGGTATCAATTTATATTTCCCAATGAAGGCAGACTGGAACAGCTTCCTGTCAAAGAGTTTTATGATACCTGCATTGGTCCGTATTTACAGAATTACACTACCCTGTGGTATCCCGAGGTATGTGTAGAATATCTGTATCAGCTGGATGCAAAACAGCAATTACCGGTATCGGGTATTGTAAAGAGGGGAGAATGGGTTGGCAAAGAAGGTACCATTGATGCCATTCTGGAAGATAAAGAGGGGCATACGATAACTGCTTTCTGTCATTATAATTCTGCATTAACTACCTATGAAGATTATGAACAGAATATTTCCTGCATAAAACAGGCAAAACTACAGGCTGATTATATATATTTATTTACTTTTCGGGATTTTGATGAAAGAGTTGTACAAGAGTCAAAAATGAAAAATAATATCATATTAATTCCTTTCCGGCAGATGTTTACAAACCCGGGAAAAGATGATTAATAGATACAAAAGGTTGACAAATTCTGAATAGAGTGATAATTTAGTATGAGCAAAGAGGCGAAGTAGAAAGGGACCTGCGTAATCTACTTTGTCTTTTTTAATGAATGAGTTGGAAGCAATTGCTGACAATACTGTTATTATGTTGGAGAGCGGGAAACGCAGATAGGAGAAAATTATGAAAAGAATGATTGCAACAATATTGATCGGGATTATGACTTTTTCACTTACGGCATGTGGAGCCGGTGAAAATAAGGGAACAGCTACAGCAGAAACAAAAACAACCGAAGCAGCTGGTGATACTTCTACGGAAGCAGCAGCTGCAGAAAATACTACTGCAGGAAAGACATTAAAAGTAGCAATGGAATGTGGATATGCCCCTTATAACTGGACGCAGCCAGATGATTCTAACGGAGCCGTTAAGATTAATGACAGCTCTGACTATGCCTATGGATATGACGTCATGATCGCAAAAAAGGTTGCTGAAAAATTAGGATATGAATTACAAATTGTGAAACTTGATTGGGATTCTTTGGTTCCGGCCGTACAGTCAGGTACCGTGGACTGTGTTATTGCCGGTCAGTCAATTACCTCGGAACGTTTGCAGATGGTAGATTTTTCTGAACCATATTATTATGCATCTATCGTAGGTCTGGTTAACAGCGACAGCAAATATGCAGAAGCGAAGGGACTTTCTGATCTTACAGGCGCAACATGTACATCACAATTGGGAACAATCTGGTATGATTCCTGTCTGCCTCAGATTGCAGATGCCAATATTTTACCGGCACAAGAATCAGCGCCATCTATGTTAGTTGCGTTAAATGCGGACAGAGTTGACCTTGTGGTAACAGATATGCCTACAGCTATGGCTGCATGCGTTGCTTACCCGGACATGAAGATTTTAGATTTTTCCGCTTCTGATGATGATTTCGAAGTATCCGAAGAAGATATTAACATTGGTATCTCAGTGCAAAAGGGTAATAAAGAATTATTAGACGGTATCAATAGTGTCTTAGCTGATATGACAAAAGATGATTTTACAGATATGATGAATGAAGCGATTTCCGTTCAACCACTATCTGAATAGCAGCATTAGGTCTTTCTCGTGGAAAGGAGATAGAGACTCATGATTTCAGAAATGAATTTTTTACAGAGAATTTTTTATATTTTACAAAACTATGGGATTTCATATCTGAAGGGTGCCGGAACAACAATGGCAATTGCACTTGTTTCCACATTTATCGGATGTGTGATTGGATTTGCCATTGGTCTTATACAGACAATTCCGTTAGATAAACAAAAAGATGGTATCTTAAAAAGAGGATTTCTCAAATTCGTTCAGACAATTTGTTCCGTTTACGTAGAAGTATTCAGAGGTACTCCTATGATTGTACAGGCTGTCTTTATTTATTATGGATTATCACAAATATTTGCTGTGCAGTTAGGAATGTGGCAGGCCGCATTCCTGGTTGTATCCATTAATACAGGTGCCTATATGGCAGAATCTGTACGCGGCGGTATTATATCCGTAGATTCCGGTCAGATGGAAGGTGCAAAAGCAATCGGTATGACACATGTGCAGGCAATGATGAACGTTATCTTACCGCAGGCTTTTCGAAATATT
>JAEWWQ010000332.1 GCA_023458855.1 Bacillota bacterium | reverse complement strand
TGATTTATCTATTGATGGATATAGGAATGCTGTTATTGCATAGGGGAAGTAAGAATGGATTAGATTTTATCTATGCAGTAATCGGAACTTTTACATGCTATGGAATATCAACATTGTGGTTTTTACCGGCATTATTTTTAGGCGAGATCAGTTTCCTTTATATAAGGAAGAGATACAGTCATGTGAGTACTGTCCTGATAGGAATTGCCCTCGCACTTATTGTAGGTATTACACATCCTATGTTTGACGCTGCCTATTCCTTATATGCCACTATTTATAACCTGGCCTTTGGTTATATTCTAATCTGGTTATATCGAAGCGGAACAGCTTATATTTTCATTACGATGGGCTATTATGTAAAAAAATATATTGTGGAAAAAGAAGGAATACAAGTGAAGGAGGTTCTTCTGGGAATTGCCCTTTTGCTGACAGGAGCCGCATTTGCATTTGCGAATGGACGTGTAGACTTAAATTCAGTTATCTTTAAAAATAACATATATTTTTATATAAGTGCATTTACTGGGACAATGGGAGTCATATTACTATGTAAAAATATCGGAACCTGCAGACCATTGCAGTTCGCGGGTAAAAATTCCCTTATTATCATGGCAACGCATCTGGACTTTAAAGTTATGATAACGGCAATCCGAATAACAGCTCTGATTAGTGCGAGTATTATGCCAATACCGTTATATTTGCAATACATTTGCATGGCAGCAATTGTAAGCACATTAGAATATATGGTGATATATCTCATGAATCATTATTTTTATTTCTTGATCGGAAGAAAGAAGCCTTTAAACCGTAAAGGCTTCAGAGTAGTGAAATAGCCGATAATCATTTAAAAAGTTCACAAAAAAATGGAAAAATGATTGACAAGAACGCCAGACATACGTATACTAAAGTAGCGTGCAAAAAAATGCATTTTTTTAGTGCGTGTCAAAAACAAATCATACCACAGGAGGTGAATCAGAATGCCAACATTTAACCAGTTAGTTAGAAAAGGAAGACAAACATCCGTTAAGAAGTCTACAGCACCAGCTCTTCAAAAAGGATACAATTCTTTGAGAAAGAAAGCTACAGATTCTTCTGCACCACAAAAAAGAGGTGTTTGTACTGCTGTAAAAACAGCTACACCTAAGAAACCTAACTCAGCTCTTAGAAAAATCGCCAGAGTTCGTCTTTCAAACGGAATCGAAGTAACAAGCTATATTCCGGGAGAAGGCCACAATCTGCAGGAACATAGTGTTGTTCTTATCAGAGGCGGTAGAGTTAAAGACTTACCAGGTACAAGATACCACGTTATCAGAGGTACACTTGATACAGCTGGAGTTGCTAACAGAAAACAGGCTCGTTCGAAATACGGCGCTAAGAGACCAAAGGCTGGAAAATAATAGTAAGATAATATCTTATGTATTATTTTCATGTACCACAGTTAAACTTAAGTTAGTGTTGGAGTTCAGATTCAAACATCTGGTTGCAAGTGCATCTTAGGATGTAAGATAGATGAAAAACAGCGCGAAACACATTTTTATCATTGTGAGTACCTATGATCTATTAACCGACAGGAAACTGTCAATATAATAAGGAGGGAAGAACCGTGCCACGTAAAGGACATATTCAAAAAAGAGACGTATTAGCGGATCCTTTATACAATAACAAAGTAGTTACCAAGCTGATTAATAATATTATGCTGGATGGTAAGAGGGGCGTAGCCCAGAAAATTGTATACGGAGCATTCGGCAAAGTCGAAGCTAAATCAGAAAAACCAGCGCTTGACGTATTTGAAGAGGCTATGAATAATATCATGCCTGTTCTTGAAGTTAAAGCCAGACGTATCGGTGGGGCTACTTATCAGGTACCTATCGAAGTCAGACCTGACAGACGTCAGGCATTAGCACTTCGCTGGATTACATTGTACTCTCGTAAAAGAGGAGAGAAAACAATGGAAGAAAGATTAGCGAATGAAATTCTTGATGCTGCTAATAATACAGGCGCATCTGTTAAGAAAAAAGAAGATATGCACAAAATGGCTGAAGCTAATAAAGCTTTTGCCCACTATAGATTCTAAAGGAGGAAATTACCTTGGCTGGAAGAGAATATCCACTAGAGAGAACCAGGAACATCGGTATTATGGCTCATATCGATGCAGGTAAGACTACTCTTACAGAGCGTATCTTATACTATACTGGTGTTAACTACAAAATCGGTGATACTCATGAAGGAACTGCTACAATGGACTGGATGGAGCAGGAGCAGGAAAGAGGTATCACAATCACATCAGCCGCTACAACATGCCACTGGACATTAGAAGAGAACTGCAAGAAGAAGCCAGGCGCTCTCGAACACCGTATCAACATTATCGATACTCCAGGCCACGTTGACTTTACCGTAGAAGTAGAACGTTCCTTACGTGTACTTGACGGTGCAGTAGGTGTTTTCTGTGCAAAAGGTGGTGTAGAACCACAATCTGAAAACGTATGGCGTCAAGCTGATACTTATAACGTACCAAGAATGGCATTCATTAACAAGATGGATATCCTGGGTGCTAATTTCTATGGCGCTGTAGAACAAATTAAGACAAGATTAGGGAAAAATGCAATCTGTCTTCAGTTACCAATCGGTAAAGAAGATGATTTCAAAGGAATCATTGATTTGTTTGAAATGAAAGCCTATATCTATAATGATGATAAGGGCGATGATATTTCGATTGTTGATATCCCGGCAGATATGAAAGATGATGCAGAATTATATCACAACGAATTAGTAGAGAAAGTCTGCGAATTAGATGATGATTTAATGATGGCATACTTAGAAGGGGAAGAACCTTCTGTAGAAGAGTTGAAGGCAGCTCTTAGAAAAGCTACATGTGAATGTACAGCAATTCCTGTTTGCTGTGGTTCTGCTTACAGAAATAAAGGTGTTCAGAAGTTGCTTGATGCAGTTTTGGAATTTATGCCAGCTCCAACAGACATCCCGGCAATCAAGGGTGTTGACATGGATGGTAATGAAATAGAGAGACATTCTTCTGATGAAGAACCTTTCTCAGCACTTGCATTTAAAATTATGGCAGATCCATTTGTAGGAAAATTAGCTTTCTTCCGTGTTTATTCAGGTACAATGGCATCAGGTTCTTACGTACTGAATGCTACCAAGAATAAAAAGGAACGTGTTGGACGTATCCTTCAGATGCATGCGAACAAGAGACAGGAACTTGACAGAGTTTATTCGGGTGATATTGCAGCGGCAGTTGGATTTAAATTTACTGTTACAGGTGATACAATCTGTGATGAACAGCATCCGGTAATCTTAGAGTCTATGGAATTCCCAGAACCAGTTATCGAATTGGCAATTGAGCCTAAGACGAAAGCAGGTCAGGGAAAATTAGGCGAATCTTTAGCAAAACTTGCTGAAGAAGATCCTACTTTCCGTGCTCATACAGATCAGGAAACAGGTCAGACTATTATTGCAGGTATGGGTGAACTTCACCTTGAAATTATCGTAGACAGACTTCTTCGTGAATTTAAAGTAGAAGCTAATGTAGGTGCACCACAGGTTGCTTACAAAGAAGCTATTACAAAAGCAGTTGATGTCGATAGTAAATATGCAAAACAATCGGGTGGTCGTGGACAATACGGACACTGTAAAGTTAAGTTTGAACCAATGGATGCAAACGGTACAGAACTTTTCAAATTTGAATCGTCAGTTGTCGGTGGTGCTATTCCGAAAGAATACATTCCGGCGGTTGGAGAAGGTATTGAAGAGGCTACAAAAGCAGGTATTCTCGGCGGATTCCCGGTTGTTGGTGTATATGCTAATGTATACGACGGTTCTTACCATGAAGTCGATTCATCAGAAATGGCATTCCACATTGCTGGTTCTTTGGCATTTAAGGAAGCTATGCAGAAAGCAGCACCAGTTCTTCTTGAACCTATTATGAAGGTAGAAGTAACGATGCCTGAAGAATACATGGGTGATGTTATCGGTGATATCAATTCACGTCGTGGACGTATTGAAGGCATGGAAGATATTGGTGGAGGCAAAATGGTCAGAGGATATGTTCCTTTGTCTGAAATGTTTGGCTACTCCACAGACCTTCGTTCTAAGACACAGGGTCGTGGTAATTATTCTATGTTCTTTGAAAAATATGAACAAGTGCCGAAGTCAGTGCAGGAAAAAGTCCTGGCTGCACATGCGAAATAGGCTTATATTAATTAAAAATATGCTTGAAAAACCTTTGGTTATTTAATATAATCAAAGGTAGCCGAGCAAATTATGAAATAATACTAAAAAAATTATAAGAAAGAAATTATAGGAGGACTTTAAAATGGCTAAAGCTAAATTTGAAAGAACTAAACCACACTGTAACATTGGTACCATTGGACACGTTGATCA
Source organism: Bacillota bacterium (assembly GCA_023458855.1). Taxonomy (GTDB): domain Bacteria; phylum Bacillota; class Clostridia; order Lachnospirales; family Lachnospiraceae; genus SZUA-378. The sequence continues at coordinate 1,057 of JAEWWQ010000332.1, read as the reverse complement.
TGGTAAAACAACATTAACAGCTGCTATTACAAAAACACTCAGCGAAAGAGTAACAGGAAATGCAGCAGTTGATTTCGCTAATATCGATAAAGCTCCAGAAGAAAGAGAACGTGGTATTACAATTTCTACAGCTCACGTTGAATATCAGACAGAAAAAAGACACTATGCGCACGTTGACTGCCCAGGACATGCCGATTACGTTAAGAACATGATTACCGGTGCTGCACAGATGGATGGTGCTATCCTTGTTGTTGCTGCTACAGATGGTGTTATGGCTCAGACAAAAGAGCACATCCTGCTTTCACGTCAGGTAGGTGTTCCTTACATCGTTGTATTTATGAACAAATGTGATATGGTTGATGATGAAGAAATTCTTGAATTGGTTGAAATGGAAATCAGAGAATTACTTTCAGAGTATGAATTCCCAGGTGATGATACACCAGTTATCCAGGGTTCAGCTCTTAAAGCTCTTGAAGATCCTTCAAGCGAATGGGGCGACAAGATCATGGAATTAATGGATGCTGTTGATTCCTTTATTCCAGATCCACAACGTGATACTGACAAACCTTTCTTAATGCCTGTAGAAGATATCTTCTCAATCACAGGTCGTGGTACAGTTGCTACTGGTAGAGTAGAAGCAGGTGTTCTTCATGTATCTGATGAAGTTGAAATCGTTGGTATTAAAGAAGAAACTCGTAAAGTAGTTGTTACTGGTATCGAAATGTTCCGTAAACTTCTTGATGAAGCTCAAGCTGGTGATAACATCGGTGCACTTCTTCGTGGTGTTGACAGAAAAGAAATCGAAAGAGGTCAAGTACTTGCTAAACCTGGCACAGTAACATGTCACACAAAGTTTACAGCACAGGTTTACGTATTAACAAAAGATGAAGGTGGACGTCATACTCCTTTCTTCAATAACTACAGACCACAGTTCTACTTCAGAACAACTGACGTTACTGGTGTAACTAACTTACCAGCAGGTACTGAAATGTGTATGCCTGGCGATAACGTAGAAATGACTATCGAGTTAATTCACCCAATCGCTATGGAACAAGGT
>JAEWWQ010000331.1 GCA_023458855.1 Bacillota bacterium | reverse complement strand
CAACTGAAAAGACAGCACTTGAAAATGCACCCACACACATAAATCCTGCATGACCTAAACTAAGCTCTCCAAGAATACCTACTGTAAGGTTCAAGGAAAGTGCTAAAACAACATAAATACAAAGTGGCACCAAAAGACCTGTTAATAAACTCGAAATAGAACCTGTTGCAACTAGAATCTGCATAATAATGTATGCTGCTATAACAATTCCATATGTGATAAAATTACTCTTTGTCGTTTTACTTATTTTCTTCATACTCACAGCCTACACCTTCTCATTCATTTTCTTACCTAAGATACCGGTAGGTTTTACAAGAAGCACTAATATCAGTACAGCAAATACAATTGCATCTGCCATTTGTGATGAAATATATGCTTTACTTAAGTTTTCAATGATACCTAACAGGATGCCCCCAATGAAAGCTCCCGGAATGGATCCGATTCCTCCAAATACTGCTGCAACAAATGCTTTGATACCTGGCATTGCACCTGTATACGGAGTAAGGGTTGGATATGCAGAACACATTAATGCGCCCGCAATTGCAGCTAATGCAGAGCCAATAGCAAATGTAAGAGCTATAGTAGCATTCACATTAATACCCATAAGTTCTGCCGCTCCTTTGTCTTCTGAAACAGCCAGCATTGCCTGACCAGCTTTTGACTTCTTAATAAAAATCATTAAAACAATCATGATAATAATAGAAATAATAATTGTTATGGTCGTTTCCCCGGATATATTAATCTGACCTTCTGCTAAAGAAATGGCAGGAATTTTTACAACAGAGGTAAATAGCTTCGTATTTGCACCAAAAATCAATAAAGCAACATTCTGCAACAAGTAGCTCACACCGATGGCTGTGATTAAAACCGCCAAAGGAGAAGCCTGTCTTAATGGCTTATATGCTACTCTTTCAATTACCATGCCGAGTATCGTACAGATAACAACTGCAATTAATACTGCTAATAAAGATGGCAATCCTAATGTATTCATCACGACAAATATCGTAAAACCACCTATCATAATAATATCGCCATGAGCAAAATTCAACATCTTCGCAATCCCGTAAACCATAGTATAACCAAGCGCGATTAATGCGTAAATGCTGCCTAAACTGATGCCATTAATTAAATACGATATGAAACTCATATCCACACCTCTTTACTTTCTTTTTTACTATCCTATATAATAACCTATAAAGTATATATTTTACAAGCATTTATAAAAAAAAAGAGAGCTGCTATATGCAACCCTCTTTTGGGTAATACGATTATTACATTGCTGTATAAACACCATTAACAATCTTAACAGCTTTAGGAGCTTTGTTAACTTCGCCATCTGCTGTCCAGGTCATTCCTGAACCTGTCAGACCATCGACCGTAATTGTTGGCATAGCTGTTTTTAATAATTCACAAAGATCCTGCGCACTCATATCAGGTGTAGCTTTTCCTGCCTCAAGAGCTGCCTTAATTGTGTAGATCGCGTCATATGCATCAGCTGCAAACTGATTCGGTGTCTCATTATAAGCTGCTTTGTAAGACTCAACAAATTTCTTAGTTAAATCATCTGTTGCATCTGCTGCAAATGGTGTTAATAACATAACGCCCTCTGCAAGCTTTGTATCAAAATTCTCAACTGTTAAGATACCGTCTAATCCATCACATCCGAAGAATGTAGGTGCAAATCCCATTGTATTTGCCTGTGCAAGAATTAATGCTGCTTCAGAGTAATAAATTGGCAAAAATACCAATTCTGCTCCAGCATCTTTTGCTTTTTGAAGTTGAACTGTAAAGTCTGTTTTACTATCTGCTGTAAATGCTTCAGCTGCTACGATCTCAAGATTCTGATTCTTAGCTTCTTCTGCAAATTTTTCATAGATACCAGATGAGTATACATCTGAACTATCATAGATAACTGCTACTTTACTTGCTAATTTGTTTTCTCCGATATATTGAGCGGATGCAAGACCTTGGTTCGGGTCTGAAAAACAAACGCGGAAAGCATTGTCATATTGTACACATGGTACTGCTGATCCTGAAGGTGTTAATTGGAATATCTGATCTTTGTTACTTTCTTCTGCAACTGCGATACATGGTGTCGATGTAACTGTTCCCATAAGAACCTGCATATTCCAGTCCTTTAATGTGTTGTATGCATTTACTGATTTTTCAGCATCATGTTCGTCATCCTGAAAATTAAATTCTAATTGTGCTCCATTAACACCACCTGCAGCGTTAATCTCATCAATTGCTATCTGTGCTCCATTTTTAACTGCCTGACCATAAACTGCAGCGCCTCCTGTTACAGGTCCGATACCACCAATTTTAAATACTGTACCTTCTGCTGACGCTGATTCTGTTGCTTCTGCTGCTTCCGTAGTTGCTGACTCTGTTGCCGCTTTGTTCCCACAAGCTGTAAGAGACATTCCAACCATAGAAAGAGCAAGTACAAAACTAATCGCTTTTTTCATAAATAATCCTCCTTTTTGATTATAAACCAATATAACAGAAAAAGACTTTTAACCTTTTTTGTTATTGGTAAGATTACTATTCCGTGCCCTTCTTGTCAAGTTATAACCTTGTTTTTTCGTAATAAATTTCTATAAATTGCTCATTCTGAACGATTTTTCTAAAAAAAAGAACTCCCACCTTTGTGAAAGTTCTTTTTATGCCCTTTTTATGCTTTGTATTCTTTTGATTCATAATTATACTCAATGTTTATAGCATTTTTTGTGTAACCATTTGTATGGCAGATAATATTCTGTTCTGGTATTTTACCGTATGCCTGCTGAAGAAAAGAACTAAACTTTTTTCTACTTTTTATTTCTTTTTCTTCATTCTTTTTCTGTCTTGATTTTGAATCTTTCAACATTGGAATTATATAGATTGCCTGTACTTTTACAATACCTAATTCTGCTCTGTCTTTAGCTATCCCTCCTTGGATGCATACTTTAACTTGTTCCTTCAAGTCAGATTCAATTTTGTTATATTATATATCGGATATTTTTCAAAAAATATTAGTTTTTTCTAGTACTAATTTCTCAGCTCAGCTCAAACATTCCCGTATATAACTGATAATATTTTCCATGTTGTGCAATAAGATTATCATGGTTTCCTCGTTCAATAATTTCTCCGTTTTCCAATACCATGATTGCGTGCGAATTTCTTACGGTAGAAAGTCTATGGGCTATTACAAATACTGTTCTTCCTTTCATTAAAGAGTCCATGCCTTTTTCTATCAATGCTTCTGTTCTCGTATCGATAGAAGACGTTGCCTCATCCAGAATCAGTACAGGCGGATTTGCAACTGCTGCCCTTGCAATCGCAAGAAGCTGTCTTTGTCCTTGAGACAGGTTCGCACCATCTGATGTCAGCATAGTCTGGTATCCATCCGGAAGATGCTTAATAAAGGAATGTGCATTCGCTAATTTTGCTGCATTAATGACTTCTTCTTCCGTTGCATCTAATTTACCATAGCAGATATTTTCCATAACTGTTCCTGTAAATAAATGCGTATCCTGTAATACCATGGAGAGCGATCTTCTAAGGTCATCTTTCCTGATTTTATTGATATTAATTCCATCGTAACGAATTTTGCCATCCGGTACATCATAAAAGCGGTTAATCAGATTTGTTATTGTTGTCTTTCCAGCACCTGTTGAACCAACAAATGCGATTTTCTGCCCCGGATTTGCATAAAGTGAAATACCATTTAAAACAGTCTTATTCTCTTCATATCCAAATACCACATTGTCAAACTCCACTTTCCCTTCCACTTTTACATAGGTGATCGTGCCATCTGCTTTATGTGGATGTTTCCATGCCCAGAAGCCGGTTCTCTCTTCACTTTCTGTAATAGTTCCATTTTCATCGATATTGGCATTTACAAGTGTAACATATCCATCATCTACTTCCGGTTTTTCGTCAATTAAGTTAAAGATTCTCTCCGCACCGGCAAGTGCTGTTAATACAGAGTTGAATTGTTGTGATATCTGCGTAATCGGTTGCGAAAAGCTTCTTGTGAACTGTAAAAATGCTACAACCGTACCAAGTGTAATAATATTATAAATAGTAAGAATACCTCCCACCATAGCCGTTATTGCATATAACACATGGGATAAATTACCCATAATAGGCATTAGAATATTTGCAAATGTATTGGCATTCGTAGCTGCTTCACAGAGGTCGGTATTCAGTATACCAAATTCTTCTTTTGCCGCTTTTTCATGACAGAAGACTTTTACTACTTTTTGTCCTTCAATCATTTCTTCTATATACCCATTGACCTTACCTAATTCCATTTGCTGTTTCTTGAAGAAATTTCCACTTTTTCCACCTATCTTCTGTACTACATTGAACATCACAACCAGCATCATAATAACCAGGATCGTAAGCTGCCAGCTATAGATAATCATCATCACAAAAACACCGACTACAGTAATCGCAGAAGCAAAGAAATTCGCAACACTGTTGCTTAACATCTCACGAATGGCATCTGCGTCATTGGTATAGTGACTCATAACTTCTCCATGTGTATGTGTATCAAAATACTTAATTGGAAGAGCCTGCATCTTTGAAAACATATCTGTCCTGATTTTATATAGTGTCTTAGTTGCCACATTAAGCATTATTCTGGTATACATAAAAGTTGCAAGCGCTCCCCCCAGAAAAATACATAGTATAATTATGATTGACTGAATAAATTTTGTCATTAATGCTGCATTATATTGATGCATCAAGGGCTCTAAATAATTGTCGATTACTTGTTTTAAATAAGCAGTACCCACAATCTGAACAGATGAACTGAGTAAAATTCCAACTGCTACAAGTAGTAATCCCAATTTGTATTCTGCCATATATGAAAAAATTCTTTTTATCGTTACCTTTGCATTCTTTGGCTTCATAGGTACTCTTCCTCTATTTGGTCCCGGCATACTAATTTTCTCCTTTCTTCTGTGATTCATAGACTTCGCGATAAATATCATTTGTTTTTAATAATTCCTCATGTGTAGCAAATGCATTTATTTTTCCTTCATCTATGACTATAATTCTGTCTGCATCTTCAACGGAAGAGATTCTCTGCGCAATGATGATTGTCGTTGTATCACTTAATTTTTCTTTGAAAGCCTTGCGTATGTTTGCGTCTGTAGCTGTATCAACAGCACTGGTAGAATCATCCAGAATAATTATTTTCGGCTTCTTCAGCAACGCCCTTGCAATACAGATTCTCTGCTTTTGTCCTCCGGATACATTAACTCCGCCTTGTCCTAAGTCTGTCTCATACCCATCCGGAAATGACATAATAAAGTCATGCGCTTGTGCTGATTTACATGCATCAATAATTTCTTCCTCTGTAGCAAGCGTATTCCCCCACTTCAAATTTTCCTTAATTGTTCCTGAAAATAACACGTTTTTTTGCAATACCATAGCAACCTGTTCTCTCAGATGCTGAAGTGTATATTCTTTCACGTTATGATTTCCAACAAGTACTTCCCCGCCTTGAACGTCATATAATCTCGGAATCAACTGTACCAAAGTAGTCTTTGCAGAACCGGTACCTCCGATAATTCCAATTGTCTCTCCGGAATGAATCTGAAGATTAATATTTTCTAATGTCAGATTACTTTCTTTCTTGGAATAACTAAAGGAAACATTCCTAAATTCAATATCACCGTTTTCCACTGCTACTGTACTATTCAGACTCTCATCCTTAATATCGATTTCTTCATCAAGGACTTCTATAATACGTGAAATAGATGCTCTTGAAATAACTAAAATAACAAAAATCATACTTAACATCATAAGAGACATCAGAATCTGTGTCACATAACTGATAAAGCTACTTAACTGTCCTATCGCAAGTTGACCATTGATTGCCATATTACCGCCAATCCAGATAATTGCGACAATGGTTCCATACATGGTCAATTGCATGATAGGCATATTTAAAATTATTATTTTTTCTGCCATGACCTGTGCTTTTCTGACACTATCTGCCGATAGATCAAACTTTTGTTTTTCATGTTTTTCCCTTACAAAAGCTTTTACAACTCTTATATTTACAAGATTTTCCTGTACAGAAGCATTCATACTATCATATCTGCTTAACATTTGCTGAAATCTGGGATATGCTTTCACTACAATAAAAAAAAGTGAAAACGCTAAAATTGGAATTGCAACAAAAAACACTGTTGATAACCTTTTACTAATCGTAACTGTCATTATTAATGCGCCAATTAACATAAACGGCGCTCTGACTCCCATTCGTATAATCATCATAGAAGCATTTTGCGTATTTGTGACATCTGTTGTCAATCTCGTAACCAAGGAAGCAGTAGAAAACTTATCTACATTTGCAAAAGAAAAATCCTGAACTTTATTAAAAAGTGCTTTTCTGATATTTTTGGCAAATCCCATACCTGCTATCGCTGCTAACTTTCCTCCTAATGCACCAAAGCACAAAGATAAAATAGCCATACTTATCATAATGAGTCCCATTTTTATAGTATAAGCAGTACCTCCATTTCCCTGAATACCTATATCTATGATTGCTGCCATAACAAATGGTATTAATACTTCCATAACAACTTCACCAATCATTACAA
>JAEWWQ010000330.1 GCA_023458855.1 Bacillota bacterium | reverse complement strand
GCGATGGTATCTACTTCAGCAATACTAACGCAGTTATATATCTGGATAAAAGTTCCGGATTGTATAGTTGCTGTTGAGAACTCTGACTATTTTGGAAGAATCGGATTGTTAGGGCTGGCAGTTTGCCTGACTTATTATATTAATAAAGTGTATTTATTAAGGTTGAGTCAGCTTTCAGATAAAATCCGGACACAGGATCTTCTGTTTATGATATCTTCCAAAATCATAAATGTAAGTAAGAATAATCAGAATGAAAAAATGGAGGAAGTACTCGGTCTTTTATGTAAATATGTAAATGCTGACAGGGCCTGTATTTATAATAAAAAGTTCCAGGATGAAACCCAAAACGGGGAATTCTTTTATTGGTCTGATGAAAATAGTAAATTAAATAGTGAGACAGAATGGGATTTCGGTGTTCTGGATAATAGTTACTGGAAAAATGAAATAGCGGAAAATCAGATTATACAGGTTCCCGATGTCTCTATGCTTCCGGAGGAAGCAAAGAGAGAAAAAGAATTCTTAAGGAAACAAAATGTAAAATCTATGGTAGTGGTTCCGTTGATTAATAATAAGCAGTTAAACGGGTATATGCGTATTGATTTTGTGCGTGCAGTTAAAAATTGGGATGACGAATTTATTAAATTATTGACTACTGTTGCGAATATTTTAGGAGAATCTAATATTAAGGCAAATTCAGAAAAGAAAATGCAGCAGATGGTTTACTATGATCAATTGACCAATATTCCAAACCGGGAATTATTTGGCAGATGTATTAATCAGGCCATTAAGAGAGCAGTAGAAGAAGGGGATTTATTTGGTATCATATTATTAGATCTGGATTCTTTTAAAACCGTAAATGATACGATGGGGCATCACTGCGGAGATAAAGTGCTCATCATTATAGCGGACAGATTGGAAAGATGCCTTCGCAAGACTGATATTGTCTGTAGATTTGGAGGAGATGAATTTCTGATTTTATTAAATGGAATTACTTCCAATAAAGATATAGAGACGGTAGTTACAAAAATAATTAAACAGTTTGAAGAACCCTTGGATGTGGAGGGACAGGAGTTTTATATCACAGCGAGTGTTGGTATTTCAAGTTTTCCAATAGACGGAACTGACAAGGATACATTAATTAAGAATGCAGATATAGCCATGTATGAGGCTAAGAATAATGGAAAGAATCAGTTTGTTTTCTGCTCTAAAGAAATGAAGGAAGATATTCAGCAAACAATGATTTTAACCAATAGCCTGTACCATGCACAGGAAAAAGGGGAATTAGAAATTGAATATCAGCCTCAGGTATTGATAGAATCTGGTTCAGTAATTGCAGCAGAAGCATTAGTAAGGTGGAATCATCCTGATTTAGGAAGGATTTCTCCCGCTATTTTTATTCCAATAGCGGAGCGTACAGGTTTAATAAACACAATAGGGGAATGGGTATTAAGGGAATCCTGCAGGCAAAATAAGATTTGGCAGGAAATGGGTCTGCCACCGGTCAGAGTGGCTGTCAATGTTTCCGTAAAACAGCTGTTAAAGCCTGATTTTGTGGATAAAGTGGTAGAAATACTAAATGAGACAGAGCTAAAGCCGCGCTATCTCGAACTGGAAATAACAGAAAATATTGCCATACAGGAATCCGGTTTTATATTTGACGTCTTATATCAATTGAAGGCCGCAGGAATCTCGCTGGCCATTGATGATTTTGGAATAGAGTATTCTTCTCTTAACCGTATTAAAATGTTACCTATCGACCGCCTAAAAATAGATATGCATTTTATCAGAGGAATTTTAAATAATGAAAAGGATAAGGTAATTGTTGATATAATTATTAAACTTGCAAAAGATCTGCACTTAAAAGTAATTGCCGAAGGGGTAGAGGAGGAAGAACAACTGAATTATTTGAAAAAGAAAAAGTGTGATGAAGTGCAAGGATATTATTTTTACAAGCCACTTTCCAGAGAAAAGTTTGAAGAAATTTTATTAACATTTTAAAATAAGGGGGATAAAAATGAAAATTGACCAGAACACTAATAGTTTCAAGATTAATTGTGTAAAAAAAGATGGAATTGAAACTGAAAAAAATGTAACAATCTTTGCAGGTAATTTAAATGTCAATAATGACCCGATTGCAAAAAAACGGCAAGAGGCACAAGAAAAGGCATTAAAAGTAGTAGGTGATGCATTTGATAATGATAAAAAAATAGATGATGATCTGCAGAAAAGAAGCAATCATATCAGTAAACTTTATGAAAATATGGAAAGTGCCAGCAAAGAAATAGGAAATATAGAAAAAAATAAACTGGAACTCAGAGAATCTTATGGTATAAAGGACGATTCAGAAGAACAGAAAGATCTGGAACTATTGGAAAAGAGGCGGGATTCCCTGGAAATTGGTTCCACCATAACCCTTTCAGATGAAGAAAAGGAACGTTTATCTGAAATAGACAAAGCTGGTAAGACGGAATATCAGACCCGCTCATTACAAATGGATGTCGTAGCGAGTTCTTTTAAGAAAGAGATAAAAGAATCAAAAAAAGTAATTATTGAAGAAAATGCTATCATACGTGGTATAAAACTAGAAAGATTGAAAACAAGTCCTATGATGGAGGCTGCAGAAAAAGCAGATGACATTTTGGATGCCGCCAGTGATGAAATAACGGGAATGCTCCTGGATGAAGCAAAAGAACATATCGATGAAAAAGCGAAAGAAGAACAGGAAGAAGCTGAGAAGAAGGCAGAAGAAAAAGAAAAACAAGAAGAACAGGCAGAAGCAGTGAAAGAAAAAAGAGAAGAGGAGTCTGATGGAACGGTAAATAGTGAGATTCCAATAGATAATATTTTGGAAATGACTCACGAAGAAAGTAATATTAAAAAGGAAGTAGAAAATATTGTAGATAAGATGAAATTAGTAGCGGAGGATATCAAAGGTTCAGTAG
>JAEWWQ010000329.1 GCA_023458855.1 Bacillota bacterium | reverse complement strand
AATCTTTTACACAACCATATACTCGCAGCTGTCAAAGGGCACATAATTGCAAATGTGAGTAAGATATAGCCTGCCCCCTCTAAGCTGTATAGCTGCAATTTCATATTCTGAATTCCTAAAATAGTAGCAAAATGATAATGTAGTACATAAATCTCCAGTGTATATTTTCCAACAAAAGCAAGACCTTCTTTTACCTTATTTATAGAAATCATGCTTATTAAGAGATAACACAAATAGCATCCGCAAACAGATGCTGCCATCTGACATAATAATTGCCATTTATTATTTGCAACAATCATATCATACTTAAAAATCAACAATGCAAATAATACTAAAATAAATATCCCAAATATTCTTTGATAGACCAGGTTTAAAATAACACCAGCTATCTTATTATCAGTCTTTTCCCTATAAATCTCATATAACCTGTATATAAGATACCCACAGAGATAAAACGGCATATAGTATATTGTCAGATGCGGACTTAAGAATGTATTGCCTGACCTTATCTGAATCAGCACCCCCACAAATGCCAGTACCCATACCAGTATAAATCCTATCCTGTGCAATCCTGTACATTCACGCACCAGAATTGCAAGATACATAACTGCTGTCAGCAAAAACAATGTCATCAAGAACCATAGCCCTCTGTCTAACTGAAATAACGTATTTGCAAATTCTTCCGGTAAATGCCGCACATGTAAAATGACAATCCACGAAAAGAAGGGAACCAGATAAGAAACTGCACGTTTTTGCAGTCTTCCGGCAAACTTCATCAGACTATCTATCTTCTCTGTCAGCCCTGTTATATATCCTGAAATCATCATAAAAAGCGGCATCTGGACTGCTTTAATGGCATCATAGATAATACCATCCTGCATACCATTCAGTACAATGCAATGACCAAGCATGACCAATATAATTGTAAATCCTTTTAAGGAATCCAAACTCTGATTTCTCTTAGTCACGTCTCCGCCTCCTTAATAAATTCCAGCTGATTTCTCCAATCGTAAGGATTGCCATTGTAAGTGCCACCATCATAGACTTTGCCAATACTGCAGCTACAGTATCTCCTTCTAACAGTCCTGGATGTATGATATTAAATCCTGTTTTAATAAACATGAAAACAAACATATGCAGGCACATGATAATCATCGAATGTTCACCAATCAATGCAGCTCCCATCGGAATGTGATTCCGTAAGCTATAACAAATCCAGATAATCCAAAGTGAACTTGCAACAGATAGCAGGATTCCTACAAACACAAGTTTCCCAAACGCTCCGACAGATACATTCATGGTTCCGTTAAAAATTGCAAGTAAGTATATTACAGCAAATAAAATAACATCAGTTATTATATTCTGTTTCTTTTTTATGCATTCTGCCTTTTTCTGTAACGCAAATCCGGATGCAATCATTACTTCAAAAATCAATATACTCTCCATGCTCCAAGGCAACAAAACAGGGGACAGATAATAAATTATGATTCCCACTGCCGTAAACAGTATATTAATCAAACATAAGCGTCTCCAGTTATATCTTACCAGGCGAATGCTGATTTCAAATAATACAATGCCCAGAAATAATGCGGTCAAAAACCAGGTAGGTGAATTTAACACTGTAAGGAAATATATATTTTTGTCAGTATCCATTCGATATAAACTATTTCTTGAATAAAGAATGCCTACAAGCGGCATCAATGCCTGCAAGGTAAACTTTCCCGGTATGATATAATCCTTCAGAAGAAAAAATAGATAAAGAAAAATATTATATCCGAAATAAGGGAGCAACAGCCGTTTTGCTTTTCTTTTTATAAAAAGAATAAGTGATTCCTCTCTGTGCTGATAAGTCAGACCTGCCAGCACAAAAAAAACAGGAACATAAAAAAGTCCTCCAAAGCGACTGATTAGCGGAATTTTCAATTCGGCGTGATTCATCAGTACAAAAAGTATACCTGAAAATTTTACAAAATCAATCCACCCTATTCGATTGCGGCTCATTTCAGTAACATCTGTATTCATGGTATCCCCTTTCTCACGCCGCCCCTGCACCAGCTTTTCTCTTTATGCAGTCATGCAGTCAGTAATCTTCTCTGCCATATACTTGCCAGGCTTATCTATTGCTTTAGTGAGCAGGTAGGCTGCAAATCCCGATGCCAGAAACGTCAGGATATAATTCAGACCTGCCAGTAAATGATAATTCATCTTTCCATACATCGCAGTAAAAAATGCGGCCGATACCGTACAGATCATCGGAAAATGAATCAAATAAAAGCTATATGAGATGCGGTTGAACTTTGCAAAAATCCTGCGGTCCAGCAGACGCTGCAAACAGTTCAGCTGCGACACTGCCATTATCATAGTCGGTATTGCTACGTTATAATAGAACAATACTTTAGGTGGAAAAATCGCATAAACGGAACCGGTGAGGTTGTCTCCATAGGAAGGATAGGTTGCGAAAAAAAGTGCAATCAGCAAAGTAAGCCATACAATCCACTTATGCTTTGTAATACATACTACATAAGACTGTTTTGTATAAATTAAGTCTGCTGCTGCCAGGCTAAGTATCATTCCTAAAAAATCTGTTCTTATTAATAAGACAGCCGCTGCTATGTATATGAAGTATCTCGCCTTCTGGGTACCCGCAATTGCCAGTATCGCTGCTACCAGCATACATCCCCAGAATTCATAATAGATAAACCAAAGCGGGCCGTTGTAACGATTCGCACCAGTTACAAAGCATCCCCACACAGCCTCTTTTACAGCTTCAAATAAATTGGGGGAAAACTGATTATAACCTCCAAAAAATTCCACAGAATTTGCAAGGACAGCTGCCTTATCGTTATGAAAGCATCCAAGTGACATCAATATGACAACCAATATGTTTACTGCCAGAATTGGTAATACCAGCCTGAAATATTTTTTGATACAGGTCCTTACCAGCATGGCTGACAATTCTTTTTTGCCGCTTTTTCTATTCCTGAAGAATCTTCTTGCCAGCAGGAATGCACTGACTGACAAAAAAATCCGGGCACCAAGTTTACCGGCATAAATAATATTGAGCGGAGTGGCACCTATGTACCACTCCACGCCTGCTGCCGTGTGAAAATGTTCCGGATTTAATGTATAAATACCACAATAATAAGCATTCAAAAAATGAATGTTAAAAACAAATACGGTTGCAATTGCTTTTATCCCTTCTATATACCCAAGCTTCTCTTGTTGTTCCATCCTGTCATGCTCCCTTTTCATAAAATCGGCACTTTTTAAAGACATTTGATTACTCTATAGTTACAGTTCAGCCATGAATACCGCGAAGTGTTTTTTGTGAGCGAAGGTCACAGAAAACCTGAATTTCTATAATGTTTTCATATATTCAACTATTGCCTCTTCCCAATGAACGAATTTAAAGTCTGTTGTCAATTTCAACATGTAATTTTCCAATATGGAATATGCAGGTCTTGCCGCCGGTGCTCCAAATTCTTCTGTCGTGATGCCTTCCACTTCGGTTTCTCTTCCTGCAATATGGAATATCTGTCTGGCAAAATCTGCCCAGCTGCAGGAACCCTCACAGGTAGCATGGAAAATACCATAGTTATCTGTCGGCAACAGATAGGCAATTGCTTTTGCAAGTTCGACTGCACTTGTCGGAGTACCCACCTGATCTTTTACAACACGTACCTTTTCATTAGTTTCAGATAATTTCAGCATTGTTTTTACAAAGTTCTTGCCTTCTCCATAGAGCCATGCTGTACGAAGGATAAAATAATCCTTTGCAAAGTCCTTTACAAAATTTTCTCCGGCAAGTTTTGTCATACCGTATTTCCCAATAGGGCCCACCGGATCAAACTCTGTGTACGGGCGGTCTGTATTGCCCGAAAATACATAGTCAGAAGAAATATGCACCATCTTAGCTCCGACATCAGTAGCTGCAATGCTCAGGTTCCTTGGTCCGATCCCGTTAATCTGAAATGCGCTGTCACCTTGTGTTTCGCATGCATCCACACCTGTATGTGCCGCACAGTTAATAATTGCATATGGCTGTACTTCTCTTGTGAACTTCATGACCTGATCAATATTGGTAATGTCCAATTCTGCGACATCTGTGTTCACCAGCGTAATATCTTCGGCACCTGCATACTGCTTATTCAGGGCCCTGCCTAATTGACCGTTACATCCTGTAATAATAATTTTTTTCATCACTTTTCCTCCTAAGGCTTTTATCCCTTGCTGTTATTTTTATCTGCATTTAACTTTTCTATCTCTTTTTCATTCAGAGCAACTGCCTGTGACAATTGTCTGACTCTGTCTGAAAGCCTTGATACTGTTACAGTTAAGACAAATATCAACGCCAGTGCAAATACAAAACCCAGTAAAAATAGTGTATTTACCGGAGTTGCAATGCCAAATAAATAAGATATCAAACTTAATATCGCCGGAAAGATATCTACAATCAACATACTGATTATGACTGCCATCCATGCAAGTGCATATTTAAGTTCCAGATTTCTCTTACGAATCATATTCACAATCACAAGCATAGCCAATATTAAGATAAAACCTGCTACTAACTGCAATTTTAACATATTAGTACCTCCTAAGCTTTTCCATCCATATGGCAAGCGTTACTTTTATCATATAATAAATACTTTTTAATGGAGATATGGAAGAAATACCTTCTGATCGCTCTCGCATGACAACAGAATATTCCATGACCTTCTTATGCTGTTTTAAAATAGCCACTGCGCTTTCCGGTTCCGGATAATCTTTCGGATAATTATAGGCAAAAATCTTCATTACCTCTTTATTCACCATTCTCATTCCGGATGTTGGATCTGTGACCTTAGTTCTCGTCAATGCATATATCAGATTGGTGAAATACCGGATTCCCATGCGCCTGATACCAGAAGACTGGAATCC
>JAEWWQ010000328.1 GCA_023458855.1 Bacillota bacterium | reverse complement strand
GGTTTATCCATAAAGAGACCGTTTTGACGCCATCGGCACTTAGTTTGTGGCAGATAAAATCTGTCACAAACTTATGTACCGCTATGAGCGGCAATCGAGTGAAAACGTGTCTTCTGTTGGATAAACCATTCGCTGCTATTGTCTTGAAAACTTTAGGTGATAAACTTATGCGCATAAAGGGGGCGCCGCTATGTGAACCCTTTTCAGTTCTTTACATCAAAGACTCATAGGTAGCACGAATTTCTTTGATAAAATCCTGACTGTTCAATGTTTTTACATTTTCTAAAGAAGTAATAAGCGCAAGATCTTTTGTCATTTTTCCTGCTTCTATTGTTTGGACGGTAGCTCTTTCCAGCCTGTCTGCAAATTGACATAATGCTTCATTTTTATCCAGCTCTCCCCTCTTACGGAGTGCTCCTGTCCATGCAAAAATTGTTGCAACCGAATTAGTCGATGTTTCCTCTCCCTTTAAATGCTTATAATAATGTCTTTGAACTGTACCGTGTGCTGCTTCATATTCATAAACACCGCTCGGTGACACTAATACTGATGTCATCATGGCAAGGGAACCGAATGCGGAAGACACCATATCACTCATAACATCGCCGTCGTAATTCTTACATGCCCATATAAACCCGCCTTCTGCCTTCATAACGCGTGCAACAGCATCATCAATGAGTGTGTAAAAATAAGTGATACCTGCTTGTCTGAATTTTTCTTCATATTCTGTTTCATAAATTTCCTGGAAGATGTCTTTAAATTCATGATCATATTTTTTGGAAATTGTATCTTTTGTCGCGAACCACAAATCCTGCTTCGTAGATAACGCATATTCAAAACATGCCTTCGCAAAACTGGTAATCGAATTGTCCGTATTATGCATTCCCTGGACAATACCACTTCCGGTAAATTCATGTATGACTTCTCTTGTTTGCGTTCCATCTTCTGCCGTAAATACAAGTTCTGCCCTTCCGGCACCTGGCACCTTGATCTCGACATTCTTATATACATCCCCATACGCATGTCTGGCAAGTGTGATTGGCTTTTTCCAGTTTTTTACACAAGGTTCGATTCCTTTTACAATAATTGGTGCACGGAATACAGTCCCGTCCAGAATTGCCCTGATGGTACCGTTGGGACTTTTCCACATCTCTGTAAGATTATATTCTTTCATTCTTGCCGCATTCGGTGTGATTGTCGCACACTTCACAGCAACTCCATATTTCTGAGTTGCCTTTGCAGAATCAACGGTTACCCTATCATTTGTAGCATTGCGGTTCTCAAGGCCAAGATCATAATATTCTGTCTTCAGGTCAATATAGGGTAATAGTAATTCCTCCTTTATTATTTTCCATAAAATCCTGGTCATTTCGTCTCCATCCATCTCCACTAATGGTGCAGACATTCTAATTTTTTCCATTTTATCTAATCCTCCTGTTTTTCTTCCCTCGCAAGCATTTCTTCAAATCCATGATTTACCATGTTCTGATAGGCATTGATCATATGTCTGTTAGCAAGCATCTCTGCCTTGTCAGCATCCTTTTCCTTAATCGCTTCCATAATAAGTTTATGTTCCTGATTAGATGCTTTTCCCCGTTGCATACTGGCAAGATTTTTCTTACGGACTTTTAATACATATTGATGAAAATCGCGCAATGTATGCTCCAGCATCTTGCTATTACATGCCTCATAAAGAATCTCATGGAAACGATTATCTAATTCTGCTAATTGCTCATAATGCCCCTTTTCTGCATGGAACTCCGATAAAAAGATATTTTCTTCCATCTCTCCCATTTTTTCATCTGAAATATTCTGCGTCGCCCATCTGGCACACAGTCCCTCCAGCAGAGAGCGCATCATATAAATATCCCTTACATCCTTCGGCATGATTCCTGTCACATAGGCACCCTTATTCGGTATGATCTGAATGAGTCCCTCCAGCTCCAATTGTCTGAAGGCCTCTCTGACCGGTGTCCGGCTGACTCCAAGCTCCTCACCGATTGCAACTTCTCTTAATTCTTCGTGTTCCTTATATTGCCCGCTCAAAATATCTTCACGAAGTTTATTAAATACTCTTCCTCTTAAAGAATATTTATCACTTACCTCTCGTTTTACATCATATTCGTTACCCATTACCGTCTCCTATTTTTTAGCCTTCCTTGCTAAAAAATTCTCTATTCCAACAACATGAATATTATTTTCCTCTGCTGCTTTTCTTATTACTTCTATTAATTCAGAATCTGTTAATACTGTAACGCGGCCTTCGGCATACTCCTGATCCACCCATTCTTTTACATATGACACAAGTTCGGATTGCTTATCAAGCTTTTCTTCCTCTGTCAGTTTAAAATATGTATTGATCCAATGCGCGATTCCGGCAAGCCCTGATGTATTGGACACTGCGCATAGAACAGGTCTGTCAAGAAATTTTTCTGTATCAAAAATATTATAAATTTCTTCATTTTTTAATAACCCATCTGCATGAATGCCCGCTCTGGTCACATTAAAATTCTCACCAACAAAAGGTGTTCTCGGTGGAATATCATATCCTATCTCATTCTGATAATATTCTGCAAGTTCCGTTATGACCTTTGTATCCATACCATTTAGATCTCCCTTTAATTGCGCATATTCGAATACCATTGCTTCCAATGGAGTATTACCAGTTCTTTCTCCTATTCCGAACAATGATGTATTAATTCCTGAGCAGCCATATAACCAGGCTGTTGTTGAATTGGATACGGCTTTGTAGAAATCATTATGTCCATGCCATTCAATCAGCTCATGCGGTACACCGGCATGGGTATGAATAGCATAAATAATTCCCTGCACACTACGTGGAATTACAGCACCAGGATAGTTTACACCATATCCCATAGTATCGCAAGCACGTACCTTGATCGGTATTTTATATTCTTTCATTAATTTCATAAGTTCCAGACAGAATGGTACGACATATCCATAGATATCTGCTCTCGTAATATCTTCTAAATGACACCTTACACTGATACCTTCATCGAGGCAGTCACGAACAACACTCAGATAATGCTCCATTGCCTGTCTTCTATTCATCTTCAGTTTCATAAAGATATGATAATCTGAACAGCTTACTAAAATACCAGTTTCCTTCATTCCGATTTCTTTTACTAACTTAAAATCTTCTTTACTTGCACGGATCCAGCTGGTTACTTCTGGAAATTGATAACCTCTCTCCATACACTTATATACGGCATCCCTGTCCTTCTTACTATATAAGAAAAACTCTGATGCACGAATCATACCATTTGGACCGCCCAGCTTATGTAAATAGTCATAAATTGTTACAATCTGTTCTGTTGTATAAGGTGCTCTTGACTGTTGTCCATCACGGAATGTTGTATCAGTAATCCATATATTTTTAGGCATATTGTGTGGCACGATTCTATCATTAAAGGGAATCTTCGGAATCTCAGAATAGGGAAACATATTACGGAATACATTTGGTTTTTCCACATCGTCCAAAATGTACATATGCTCTTCTATTTCTAAAAGATTATTATTCTTATTCATGGTTACAGGTCTGTTCTCAAACAGTTCGTTGCTTCTAATCATCGTTTAGTCCTCCCTTATCCATATCTGGACATTGTAAAAATAGTAAATAAGTGCGCTATATTGCATTTCTGCATTTCCGTATAATTGTATACAATTATACTTCATGTGTCAACCTCTATTACAAAATTTGTTGTCTATGAGAAAGAAGCCGATGTAATAGAACACATCTGATACTTCTTTCTCATTATGGCAGAATTTACATCAATAATTTTTCAATATCTAACATTCCCCATCCTTGTTTTGACCATTTTTCCTGAAGATCCTTCGCCGAAAAAATAATATGTCTTTTCATATCCTCATTTGAGATCTTGGGGTATTTCTCCAAATATAATGCACATGCACCTGCTACGATTGGTGTCGCCATTGAAGTACCGCTTTTTACCGAATATGCATTGAAATATTGATTACGTATCCTCGTAAATTCTCCATTGCATGATATAATTTCTGTACCCGGCGCAACAATATCCGGTTTTTTTACTGCATACCGCGTTGGTCCTCTCCCCGAATAATTTTCACAGAGATTTTCTTTATTTCCAAAATACCCTCCATCATGGCATCCAACCGTAATCACCATATTGCTTGCACCTATGGGTGATATTGACATGGGTTCTGGTCCTTTATTACCTGCTGCTGTTATCACTACAATCCCCGCATTCCATGCTCTCTCAACACAATTTACGATTGACCGGATAACAGATTCATCTTCCTGATCAGTTCCAATCGAAATATTAAGGATACGGATATCATACTTTTCTTTGTTTTCAATGACCCAATTAACTCCGTCGATCATATTCTGAATGCTTCCGTTTCCCTTTTCATCCAGTATCTTTCCTACCACCAGCTTTGCTCCCGGTGCGATCCCGCAATATTTACCTCCTGATAATAATCCGCTTCCGGCTATAATTCCACTTACATGAGTTCCATGTGCTGCATCATCATAGATTCTGTTTTGATGATGAATAAAATCCTTATATGCAATAATTCTAGTATCAAAGTCCGGATGTAATGCAATACCTGTGTCTAAAACAGCAATCGTCACATTTTTTCCTGTCAGTCCCTGCTCAATCGCTTTTTCCCAATGAATTTGCCTCTTTACACGATACAAAAAAATCTCCCGGCCTTTTTGATTATTTTATGCCGGAAGATTCCCAATGTTTCTACTTATCTTATTCTATATTCTTTTTTTTCGACTATTTATCCCTGCTTTTGTAAGCAATATAAGACCCATCAGCGATAATCCCATGATAGCAGCCCATTTTACTATATGAAAAATTTGATTTTTTTCCTGTCCCTTAACAAGAACCTGATACTTGCCCACCGTGCCGATATAGTTTTTAGCCTCTGGTTCAACTTCCGTACTTGTTACTTCAATCGGGCAGCCATCAAATGCATGCTCTGTAATAAC
>JAEWWQ010000327.1 GCA_023458855.1 Bacillota bacterium | reverse complement strand
ACTGCAAGAAATCGTGCATTTCAGGCGATTCTTCCTATCCGCGGAAAGATTTTGAACGTAGAGAAAGCAAGTATTGATAAAGTTCTGGCAAATGCTGAGATCAAGACGATGATCAATGCATTTGGCTGTGGATTTTCAGAAGGATATGGCAATGATTTTGATATCACTAAATTAAGATATAACAAGATTATTATTATGGCCGATGCTGATGTGGATGGTGCCCATATTTGCACATTACTGTTAACATTATTTTATCGTTTTATGCCGGAACTTATTTTCGAAGGCCATGTATATATTGCGATGCCCCCATTATATAAAGCAATGCCGAGTAAGGGAAATGAAGAGTACTTATATGATGATATGGCGCTTGAGCGATACCGTAAAAAGCATAAGGGACCTTTTACGTTACAAAGATATAAAGGTCTTGGAGAAATGGATGCAGAACAGTTATGGGAAACTACACTTGATCCTGAGACCAGAATGCTGAAGCTTGTGGAGATAGAAGATGCACGTCTTGCTTCAGATGTTACGGAGATGCTGATGGGGACTGAAGTGCCGCCAAGAAAAGAATTTATTTATGAACATGCAGTTGATGCAGAATTAGACATATAGGAAGGCAGACGTATATGGAAGATAATATAATTAAGACTGAGTATTCAGAAGTAATGCAAAAATCATATATTGATTATGCCATGAGCGTTATTGTTGCCAGAGCATTACCAGATGTCAGGGATGGATTAAAACCGGTTCAAAGACGTACCCTGTATGATATGTATGAACTTGGAATCCGGTATGACAGACCCTACCGAAAAAGTGCCCGTATTGTTGGTGACACCATGGGTAAATATCATCCTCACGGAGACAGTTCTATTTATGATGCTTTAGTAGTAATGTCCCAGGAATTCAAAAAGGGACTTCCGCTGGTAGACGGGCATGGTAATTTTGGTAATATCGAAGGCGATGGTGCCGCTGCCATGCGTTATACGGAAGCCAGACTTGAAAAAATCACGCAGGAAGCTTATCTTGCTGACTTAGATAAAAATGTAGTGGATTTTGTCCCGAATTTTGATGAAACGGAAAAAGAACCAAGTGTTCTTCCTGTAAAGATTCCGAATCTTTTGATAAACGGTGCGGAAGGTATTGCAGTAGGTATGGCTACCAGTATTCCGCCACATAATCTTGCAGAAGTAATTGATGCTACAAAAGCTTATATGAAAGATAATACTATTCCGACCAAAGAATTGATGAAATATATCAAGGGACCTGATTTCCCGACGGGCGGTATTGTTATTAATAAAGATGAGCTGTATGAAATTTATGAGACCGGAACAGGGAAAATAAAGATTCGCGGAAAAGTCACGATTGAAAAGGGAAAGAACGGAAAAACAAATGTTGTGATTACGGAAATTCCTTATCCGATGATTGGATTGAACATAGGAAAATTCTTAAGCGATGTAGCTGCTCTGGCAGAAGCAAAGAAAACAGCTGACATCGTAGATATATCAAATCAATCTTCTAAAGAAGGCATTCGTATCGTGATCGAACTTCGTAAAGATGCAGATGTGGATAATTTTATAAATATGTTATATAAGAAAACACGTCTGGAAGACACTTTTGGAGTCAATATGCTTGCCATTGATAACGGGCGCCCGGAAACAATGGGAATCCGGAAAATAATCAGGCGTTGTGTGGAATTCCAATATGAAGTGGCAACAAGGAAATATACGACTTTATTAAACAGAGAACTTGAAAGAAAAGAAATACAGGAAGGATTAATTAAGGCGTGTAATGTAATTGATCTGGTCATTGAGATTCTGCGGGGTTCTAAAGACAGAACTATGGCAAAGGCCTGTCTTACCGATGGAAAAACAGATGGCATCAAGTTCAAATCAAAAGAATCAAAGATAATGGCACAGCAGCTTATGTTCACGGAGAACCAGGCGAATGCCATTCTGGAAATGAGGCTTTATAAATTAATTGGGCTTGAATTGGAAGCCTTAATCAATGAACATGAAAATACAATGGCAAATATCTATCGTTATGAAGATATTTTGGATCGAAAAGATTCCATGGCACAGGTTATCATGAATGAATTGGATGCGATTAAGAAGGAATTTTCCAGACCAAGAAGAACAGTTGTTGAAAATGCAAAAGAAGCGGTATACGAAGAAAATAAAATCGAAGAGATGGAAGTTATGTTCCTTATGGATCGCTTTGGCTATGCAAAAACGATCGATATGCCTGCATTTGAACGAAATAAGGATGCTGTACTGACAGAGAATAAATATATATTTAAGTGTAAGAATACAGGTAAGATATGTGTGTTTACCAATAAAGGACAGCTTCACACTATAAAAGTCATGGATCTTCCGTTTGGCAAATTCCGCGACAAAGGAATGCCAATTGATAATGTAAGTAATTTTGATTCTTCAAAAGAAGAACTTCTGCTGATTGCCAGTCAGCTGGATTTAAATTTATACAGAGTCATTTTTGTTACCAGGCAGTCTATGCTGAAAATCGTAGACGGCGGTGAATTTGATGTCAGCAAACGTACAATAGCAGCTACGAAACTGCAGGCTGATGATGAATTGGTCGATGTGTCACTCTATAAAGAACAAAAGAATATTGTGCTTCAAACGGAAAGTGGTTATTTTTTGAGATTTCCATTAGAAGAAATACCAGAAAAGAGAAAGGGAGCAATCGGTGTACGGGGTATGAAACTAATAACGGATGATATTGTAGAAGCAGTATATTATACTCAGAATTCAATAGAGCAGGATATCCTGTATAAAGATAAGAAGATTGAGTTAAATAAATTAAAGCTGGGAAAAAGAGATTCCAAAGGAACGAAGGTCAGAATCTAGTGCCGCCAAAGCGGCAGACGGGAGTAAGTATGAGGGTAATAGCCGGAACGGCCAGAAGCTTAAAATTAAAAACAACAGATGGACTGGATACCAGACCAACAACCGACCGCATTAAGGAAACACTTTTTAATATGTTGAATTTCAGCATTCCGGATTGTATTTTTCTGGATCTATTCAGTGGGAGCGGCGGTATTGGAATTGAGGCTCTGAGTCGCGGTGCTTCTAAGTGTTATTTTGTGGAAAATAATAAAAATGCACTTAATTGCATACAAGATAATTTAGTCTTTACAAGAATGGATAAAAAGGCTATTGTAATAAAACAAGATGTGTTGGCGGCAATTAAAGGAATTATGGAGGAGCAGGTGGATATTATTTTCATGGATCCTCCCTATGATCAGGAGTATGAAAAACATACATTAGAAATATTAAAAGATATGGTTTATGTGACGGAAACTACAGTAATCGTTATTGAAGCTTCTTTGCATACTGATTTTTCCTATGTTGACGCCTTGGAATTTCAAATTACGAAAGAAAAGAGATACAAAACAAACAAACATATCTTTTTGCAAAGGAGATAAATGCAAAATGAAAGCAGCTATTTATCCGGGCAGTTTTGATCCGGTCACTTTTGGGCACTTGGATGTTATCAGACGGGCATCCGAAATTTTTGATGAATTAACGGTAAGTGTTTTAAATAATACACAAAAGAGTCCATTGTTTTCTGTAGAAGAACGTGTTAAAATACTAGAAGAAGCGACAAAAGATTATAAAAATGTGAAGATAGATTCCTTTAGTGGGCTACTAATCGATTATGCAAAGAAAAAAAATGTACATGTCGCTATTCGTGGGTTGCGTGCAATTACAGATTTTGAATTTGAATTGCAAGTATCACAAACGAACATGAAGCTATCGAATGGTGAATTAGATACCATGTTTTTAAATACAAGTTTGGAATATGCATACTTGAGTTCTTCCAGTGTAAAAGAAATTGCAAGTTTTAACGGTGATATTTCTCAATGCGTACCGGAATTTGTAGCCAGATTAGTTTATTCAAAATACGGATTTGAAAAATAAGTCGGGAAGTGAAACAGTTATGAACTTGTATAATTGTTAGGATAGGAGAAATGCAAAAATATGAGCAGCAGAATCGAACAATTAATAGATGAAATTGAAGAATTTATCGACAGTTGTAAATATCAGCCATTGTCAAATACGAAAATTATCGTAAATAAAGAAGAAATAGATGAACTTCTTCGAGAACTTCGAATGAAAACTCCGGATGAAATCAAGAGATATCAGAAGATAATCAGCAATAAAGAGGCAATCTTAAATGATGCAAGAGAAAAAGCAGAAGCATTAATAAATGAAGCTACCATTCATACCAATGAATTGATCAATGAACATGAGATTATGCAGCAGGCTTATGCACAGGCGAATGAAGTAGTTACACTGGCTACGAAACAGGCACAGGAAATTCTGGACAATGCTACAAGAGAGGCAAACAGTGTAAAAGCTTCTGCAATTCAATATACTGATGATATTTTAGGGAACTTAGAAACGTTTGTATCAGGGGCAATAGACAATACGACCGCACAATATAATAGCTTAATAAATTCTTTAAATAGTTGTAATGATATAATCAAGGCAAATCGTTCTGAGTTATATCCTGTGGACGACGAGGAAGAATTAGTGGAAGGTTCACCTTCTGGTAATGAGGCTATAAATTTAGATATTATTTAAAGGTGATGAGAAGGACGTACAACCAAAGTTGTTACGTTCTTTTTTATGCTATAGGAAATTTCACTGGGAGAATAAAATGGAATTATTTGATGTTTTACGGGAAGACGGAACTCCGTCAGGCATGAAAAAGACAAGAGAAAAGGTGCATCAGGACGGCGATCTGCATGGGAGTGTAAGGATATGGCTTATCAGAGACGGGGTAGTATTATTACAAAAGCGTGCGCTGAATAAAGATTCCTTTCCGGGATGTTACGATGTGGCCAGTTCAGGTCATATTGATGCAGGAGAAGATGCTATGACAGCTGCGATCCGGGAAGTGCAGGAGGAAATTAATCTGACTATCATGCAGAAAGATTTAACTTTATTATTTACGCAGCGCCTGCATGTAGATATTCAACAGACTCGTGGAAGATTCATTAGCAATGAAGTAAATACAGTATATCTCCTGTGCGAAGAACTGGATATTACTGCTTTACGAGGACAAAAGTCAGAGATAGACAGTCTGAAATGGATTACAATGTCTGATTTATTAGCTGCCTTGCGTGAAGAAAATAGCAATTACTGTATTCCCTTATCGGAATGTGAACGTGTATTTGCGTACTATTCCGCTTATTAAAAATATGCATATTGCAAATCAATATCCTCGTTCGCGTCTTTCCAGCCTGTTTTGCTTTCGAAGTTCAGCACCTTCCCATTCTGCTTTTTGTGATTCACTTTCAATGATCAAACGGGGAACTCTTGTTGGCTTATCATCGGGTCCCATGGCAACCATTTCAAAATACGCACGGTTAATGGGACGACGCATACCTTCCAGATTTTCTACATAAGAGTCAACACGTACTTCCATGGAAGTGTTTCCTACATGTGTAATGTAACCAATGATCACTAACAAGTCGGCATTGTAAACACCGGCTTTAAATTGCAGGTTATCAATTGCAACTGTCGTGACATTAAGCGAGCTTGCATGCCTTTTGGCTACAATACCAGCCAATTCATCAATCCACCTTAAAAGAGTACCCCCAAAAAGGCGTCCACCACCATTTAAATCTCCGGGAACAATAGCATGATATTGTATGCTTTTTGAATCTTCAATGGTCTTAGATTCTACCATATTGTAAAAACCTTCTTTCGTTCAAAATTCCAATAAGGCTATTAAATCATAAATAAAGTACTTTGTAAACATTTACACCCGGTTGAGATAGTGGAAGAAAATGAGCAATATATAATAAATGATACAAAAAGAGGTCTGTATTATCTTGTGAAAAAAATAGGAAATCATAGATAATCCGGTATCTTTTATCATGCTGCCTGTTTGTGCAAAACAGGAAATACCGCCAAACATAAGGGCCGGAAATATAATAAGCGATTTTTGTATGTCCGGCAGTGAAGTATCCAGCGTATGCTGTATACCGCTGGAAATTTCAAAAATACAATTAAGGGTTGAAAACAGAAATGGAAACTGTTTACAAAATAAATAGGGAATACAGGTACAGAGATTAAATATAATCATATAACCGCCCAATCTCGTAATGGCGTGAAGAGAACTGATAATACTGTTATCTAAAAGGAGAAAAATTGGTTCACTTTT
>JAEWWQ010000326.1 GCA_023458855.1 Bacillota bacterium | reverse complement strand
CAGTATAATATTCATTACCGCAGGCGCCTCAGTATGACACCGGGACTTACCGGGTTGTGGCAGGTGAGCGGCAGAAGTAATATAGAAGATTTTGACGCTGTCGTAAAATATGATCTGGAGTATATTGATAAGTGGTCTCTGAGCCTGGATGTCAAGATACTGCTTCAGACAATATTTGTTGTATTTGCCGGGCGGGGTTCCAAGTAAGATAGGAGTGGTCAATCAGATGCAAGATACAAAAAATGAAAAAAAAGAGAAACTTCTGCTTCTTCTATTTACCGTTATTCTGTTGGCAATCAATGCAATTCGTATTTGCAATGATTCCATATCAGGAGATGAGGGGTTTTCCATACAGCTGGCCCGTGATTCCGTAGCTGGAATGATACAGGCTACCGCAGCGGATGTGCATCCGCCACTGTACTATCTGATATTCCAGGTTTTCGCCCTGTTTATCGGAACAAGTGCTCCGGCGGCAAAGTTTGTCACGTTTGCGGCAATTATTTTGACGATGATACTGGCAAACACCTATATAAGAAAACAATTTGGTGTTTATACGGCAGCATTTTTTGTTGTATTGCTGACGTTTAATGTGACCGGAATCGAGATGATCGTAGAGGCCCGCATGTACACCTGGGCTATGCTGTTCGTGACATTGACGGCCCTCTTTGCCTATGAACTGATAAAGAGGCAGCATATCGGAAAGTGGGCGGGATTACTGATATTTGGATTGGCAGCAGGATATACTCATTATTATGCACTTATCATGGTTGCTTTTATTTATATCTTTACCTTCAGTATTCTGATTCTGCGCGACAGAAAAAATCTTCTTTCCTGCTTTCTCTGTGGCGTATGTGCAGTACTTTGTTATCTGCCATGGCTGCTGATATTAATACAGCAATTTGGCGATGTAGCATCCGATTATTGGATCAACAGTATCGAACTGAAAGAATGGATTCGTTACATTTTCGGACATGACAGATTTGGCAGGCTGCTCAGGATGATATTATTAATAGCGGGATTTTTATATCTGTTCACGAAAGACGGCTTGAAGATCACACATGACCTGACTGGAAAAGATAAAAAGAAGACTACGGCATATATGAGATTCGATTGGGATAAAGTGCCGCCAGAGGCATTGAATGAGAGACTACTGGTACTTATGTGCGGTATCACAGTACTGGGAACGCTGGCAGTTGCAGCCATCGTCTCTTACCTGTTCCGGCCATTATATGTAGAACGCTATCTGTATTCGGCATTTGGACTGATTGCATTGGCATTCGGCATTTCTTTTGTAAATGTCAGCCGCAGGAAGATCTATTCCTGGATCTTAATAGCCGCTATTCTCCTGGTGGGCGCCAATAGCTTCCGGACCATTTACCAGACAGAGAATTCCTACATGACAGAAGAAGCAAAAGCCTTTTTCAGAGAGAACCTGGAACCGGGAGATGTGTTCGTAACAGATAACAGCCAGTTATCCTGGACTGTTTTGGATTACTATTATCCGGATATTCAAAATTATCCTTTGGGAGAATTTGACTTTTTCCATCAGGAATACCATACCGTATGGTATCTGTCGAATAAGCCGGAACTGGATGAACGGATCCGTAAATATGAGATACAGGGCCTTCAGGTAACATTTATATGTGATTCCGGAATCGGAAGATATCCCTATTCACTCTATAAGATAACGAAATGATACCAGGGTAAAAAGGTCAAGTGTTTCATGCTTGCATGAAAAAACATGACCTTGAGACCCGCAAAACATAAGAAAGTAGCCCGAATAGGGCGGATTTCGAATGTTTTTAGGATTGTGAGAGCACAAAGTGCGTAACAATCCGTAGGTATCAGATGAATATCAGATAGGTATCAGATAGGCATCAGGGCCCAGACACCATAAAATAGCAATATATAAGGACAGGAAAATATGTCAAAGAAAAAAAGTAGTCTGCGTATCGCCATGATCGGGCATAAAAGAATCCCTTCCCGTGAGGGCGGTGTAGAAATCGTAGTAGAAGAACTTGCTTCCAGAATGGCAGAGGCGGGCTGTGAGGTAACGGTCTATAATCGCGGCGGTCATCACGTTGCCGGAAAAGAAAATGACAATAGTAAGACACGGCAGACGGAGTACAAGGGAATCCGCCTGATTACAGTGCCTACTTCCAGCCGCAGATCCCTGAATGCGATCTGCTATGCCCTGGGCGCTACGTTACATGCCCTGTTCGGTCATTATGATGTGATTCATTATCATGCAGAGGGTTCCTGTGCAGTACTATGGATACCGCATTTATTTGGGATCAGAACAATTGCCACGATTCATGGTCTGGACTGGCAGCGTTCCAAATGGGGCGGATTTGCTACAAAATTCTTATTATTGGGAGAAAAGACTGCGGTCAGGTACGCGGATGAGATCATTGTGCTGTCGAAGAATGTACAGCAGTATTTTCTGGATACCTATCAGAGGCGGACGGTATTGATTCCGAATGGAATCTGTATACCAGAAGCCAGGCCGGCAGATCTGATCCGGGAAAAATATGGATTACAGCCGGAACGATATTTACTGTTTCTGGCAAGAATCGTTCCGGAAAAAGGGCTGCATTATCTGATCGAGGCCTATCAGCAATCAGATACAGATATGCCGCTGGTGATAGCCGGGGGCAGCAGCCATACGGATGCCTATCTGGAACAGATACAGGAGATGACAGCAGGTGACCCTGCTATTATTATGACTGGTTTTGTAGAAGGACAGTTATTGGAAGAACTCTATAGTAATTGTTATATCTATCTATTGCCCAGCGATATTGAGGGAATGCCCATCAGCTTATTAGAAGCCCTGAGTTACGGAAGAGCATGCCTTTGCAGTGATATTAAGGAAAACAGAGAAACGGCAGGAGAGTGTGCGTCCTATTTTGCCAAGGGCGATGTGCAGGACCTTACCCGGCAGTTAAATGCTATGCTGCAGTCTGAAAATCAAAATAAGGAATCAGATTGCAAAAAGAGAAAAGAATATGTAAGTACCAGATATGACTGGAATCGTATCGTACAACAGACGATGCACTTGTACAGAGAATTCTTTTGATGGAGACCGACTGAAAATGTGGAAAAAAAATCAGATAGCCGCAATTCTGACAATACTTGTAATGATTCTTGCGGTTTTACTTATATTTCAAATACGTACTTATTTTCAGCCCTTTGGCGTATCCATGATCGATCAGGAACGGGCAGAGGAACTGAAGGCAGGCCTTACCGACAGTGATGCGGACATGAGGGAGGAAATCCTGTTTAATCAGGGAAGTACGATATTTGATACCGATACGAATACGATTTATATCACACAGAATCAGGAATCGGAGAGAGTCGGAGAATTTACTGCAATTCATGCAAAGACACATTTATACTGGATAGAAGATGAATATTTTTATAACATGGAAGAAGCAATCCGAAGTGCTCATGAATTTACCTTTCTTTATATTTCGCAGGAGGGATATACAGAAGGGAAGCTGGTGTGTACGAGCCTTCCGATTCTGTCTTTTGACAAGCTGTATTCGGATAAAACAGACTATTTCGGTGACCTGACAGTCAGCAGCTCAAGCGGACTGGAAGGAAATGTCTATAATAGAAAGACTTCCTATGCGAAGGTGGAACAGAAGGACGTAAGTACAAGTCCGTATGAAAGAGAATACAGAATCCACCTGCTGAAGATGGCGGAACAGGGCGAGGATGCTGAGGAACTGCCTGACAGCATAGAAGAAGCAGAAGAAAAACTGGTCAAGAATAATATGCAGCTCCTGGAAATGGAGAAAAATGATGACTGGGAACTCCATCCAATCTATTCGGACAGCAGTATGATCAGAGAAAAACTCGCAAGAGATCTGTGGAAAAGTATCACCGCAGATACTGATTATGCGGACTATGCAATGGAGATGAAGTATACGGAGGTTGTCATGAACGGCAAATACATGGGTGTGTATGGGCTTGTGGAGCACTCCGATAATAACAGTTTATCATTACAGATAAAAGACAGGCTGTATGAAGATGTGGTTCCGCAATCGGTGTTCTTAAGATCCGATCCGGATGTCTCGAATTACATTGACTATGCGCTGTTCCTGCAATGTATGGATAACGTGGAAGAGGGAAATGAGAAGAAACAGTTTGTTGCCAGATACCTTGAGAAATCCGGAAAATATGAACTTTTTCGATTTCCGAGAAAATTGGAGGACTTGTTAAGGAATGACGGAACAGGAATCGTAGAAGATATGGAATTGCAGGATTTCCTGCAGGAAAGTGATGACGCAGATGCTATTTCCGGCAAAATAGAAAACCGCTGGTCCGCTCTGAGAGAGAATATCCTGAGTAGCGAAACGATCGAAAACAGCATTCGCGAATTAGAAACGGAATTATCCGTAAGCGGTGCCATAGCGAGAGAGGAAGCACTCCGTAAGGACATGGATACGGAAGCCGATACCCAAAAGCTTCTGCAATTCTTAACAGACAGACTGGTATTACTGGATGAATATTATAAGTCCTCTATGTCTGTAACAGGAACTGATACGAAGGCAGAGAAGAAAACAGAACAGACAACAGAACAGACAACAGAACAAAGCAGGGAATATCGGGCCGATACTCTGAATCCCGGGATACCGACGATGTATGTCACAATAGACGAATCCAAAGGCACGATTGCAGAAATGCGTGCGAACAAAGGAACGAATGCCTATGGTAATATCTACATCAAAGTGCCGGAAGACTATACAGCTGAGTATGTGGCGGGAAACCAGGGAGACTATTCGGGCGAACTGACTTATATTCGCTGCCGCGGTCAATCCTCTTTTAATACAGACAAGAAATCATATAAGGTGGAACTTGACAAAAAGGCAGAATTGTTCGGTATGGGTAAGAGCAAGGACTGGGTGCTGATCGCGAATGCCTATGATGAATCCATGCTCAGAAATAAGCTGGCGTACTGGCTCGCCGATGATATGGGACTTCGGGACTCGCCAAAATCAGTATATGTCAACGTCGTGATGAATGGAGAAAAATTAGGATGCTTTATACTGGCACAGCAACCGGATGTCGGAGAGGATCGGGTGGAGATATCAGAGCCGGAAGAGGAGACCTCATCGGAAGACTATAGCTATATGGTAGAGATCATGCCGGAAGGACGTGCAGTAAGAGAACAGAATATCATGGCCGGACCTTATAGCGATATTTATTATCACGTGAAATATCCAAAGGAAATAGATACGGGAAGTGAATATTTCCAAAGTATCGTGTCGAGCCTTTTAAATATTGATTATCTGCTATATGGTCAGGAAAATTATGATCTGAAGGAATTAGAGCAGTATATAGATATCGAATCCTTTGTCAATTATTACTGGGTACAGGAAATTTTTAAGAATACAGATGCCATGTATGCCAGTACATTTTTCTACCGGGATGTAGGCGGTAAGATTAAGGTAGGACCTGTATGGGATTTTGACCTGTCTATAGGCTCTTATCTGAATAACGGTACGGAACGGCCTCAGGGATGGTATGTGCGCGACTGTGAGATATACGAAAGACTTTTCCGGAACCCTGAGTTTACCAGACTGGTATTGGAGCGTTACGAAGAGATTCGCCCAGAGTTAGAACATCTATTTATCAGCGAGGGAGACAATACATCTGTCATGGAGATGTATACCACACAGATGGGAGAGGACAGGCAGGCAAATCTTGAGATGTGGGGAGTAACACTTGGCTTTAAGCCGGTCAAGACCCCTAATTTTATCAAGCAGGATACGATGGAGGAAGCGGATGCCTATATCGTATCCTGGCTGACACAACGATTGCAGTGGATGGATGAAAACCTGAATAATCTAGGAATAGAGGGAACCGTGAATCATGAAGGTATTAATGGTAAATAAGTTCTTATATCCCAATGGCGGATCTGAGACCTATATCTTTAAAATAGGAGAATATCTGATGTCGCAGGGACATGAAGTACAGTATTTCGGCATGGAACATGCAGGGCGTGTTGTGGGAAATCATGCCGGGTGCTATACAAAAGATATGGATTTTCATACCGGGAAGCTGCAGAAGCTTCTGTATCCTTTTCAGATACTGTATTCTGCAGATGCCAGAAAGAAGATGGATGTGGTATTGCAGGATTTTGCACCGGAGGTGGTGCATCTGAATAATTTCAACTATCAACTGACGCCTTCCATTCTCTATGCGATAAAAAAATATGAGAAAAAATATCACAGACGCGTCAGAATCGTGTATACAGCACATGATTACCAGCTGATCTGTCCCAACCACATGCTTCTGGTTCCCCATACAAAGGAACTGTGCGAGCGGTGCGTCGGGGGAGCTTTTGCAAATTGTACAAAGTACAACTGTATCCATGGTTCGAAGATCAAGAGTCTT
>JAEWWQ010000325.1 GCA_023458855.1 Bacillota bacterium | reverse complement strand
GGCATATGGGGTGGCTACGCACAGACATACACCGGAGATCGAAGAACAATTGGGATATGCAGCAGGAATACCGGTTACGATTAATTTTACACCGCATCTGGTACCGATGAACAGAGGAATCCTTGTTACGGCTTATGCTTCTCTGAAAAAAGACGTTACTTATGAAGAAATGAAAGCTGTCTATGACAAATATTATGACAGGGAAAAATTTGTCAGAGTGTTGGAGAAGGATATCTGCCCGGAGACAAAATGGGTAGAAGGCAGCAATTATGTAGACATTAACTTTACGATTGATAAGAGAACCAACAGAGTTATTATGATGGGTGCGATGGATAACCTGGTTAAAGGTGCTGCTGGTCAGGCAGTGCAGAATATGAACCTTATGTTTGGGATGAAGGAATCAGAAGGACTGGAGCTCGTTCCGATGTTCCCATAGAAAGATTTATTTTGTATGCAAACAGCAGGAATGGAGATAAAATGGCAAAAAAACGAATTACCTATTTGGATATGGCAAAAGGTGTCGGTATCATCATGGTTGTTATGCGGCATTCGCAATTAATGTCTGATACTTTGTATAATGCGCTTGCTTCTATTATCATGCCTCTTTTCTTTGTGATATCCGGCATGCTCATGCAGCATATCGGGGAAGAGAAGCGTTCTATGAAAGACATCTTAATTAGAAAGGCAAGGACATTACTGATTCCTTATCTGACATTTAGTTTATCGTATTTATTGATTAACGGAATAACGCATCTGGTACATCCGGAACTTGTTGATGGAGTTTATTTATATAAGTTATTTATTTACTTTATATCATTTGCCGGTATTTCTGTTATGTGGTTCTTACCGACCATGTTCTGTTCGGAACTGTTTTTTCTTGGAGTAAGGAAATTCACGTCGCACAAAGTGACTGTTTTGATTTGTTTGCTGGCAGGAATCGCGGCGATTAGTATTGCCCCTGTTTATAATGAAGAATTCTGGTTTATGAATATGCCTGTACTGGCAATCAGTTTTTTTCTGGCAATGTTGACCAGAAGTGTAATCGCAGCTATATTTTTATGCTTTGGCTATTATGTAAAGCGATATAGGAAGGAGCGGGAAGGAATCAGTATTCCGGAATTAATTGCCGGTATTCTTCTTATGGCAGCCGTTATGTATGTCAATATTCTGAATGGCACTGTTGATCTGCATTTTATGGAGTTCAATCATGCATGGGTATACTTTATATGTGCAAGTTTTGGATCACTTGCTATTATTTTAATCTGTAAAAATATGAGACAGTTCAAAGGATTAATCTTTCTTGGTGTGAATTCTCTGATTATTATGGCAACGCACGTAGACTGGATGTTGCTTGCGAGAGCGACAGAATGGTCCATGATGATAAACCAGTATATTACGAGAGCAAAAGTATACTTCCTGTGGTTATGTGTGACAGCCATTATTTTAGGATTGGAAATTTTAGTTATATTTGTTATTGACCAATATGGCTAT
Source organism: Bacillota bacterium (assembly GCA_023458855.1). GTDB lineage: Bacteria > Bacillota > Clostridia > Lachnospirales > Lachnospiraceae > SZUA-378. Next base: position 3,999 of record JAEWWQ010000325.1, on the reverse strand, counting down.
TTTATGCTGGGGAAGAAAAAGCCGGAAAAGCGAACATGGAATATTGTGAAGTATCTGAAGGGAAACATGTAACATGATAAGGACAATGACGATAGACGATTACGATATGGTATACACGCTCTGGATGAAAATCAAAGGTTTTGCGATGAGAAGCATTGATGACTCAAGAGAGGGTGTGAATCGTTTTCTTATACGGAATCCATCCACGAGTGTTGTTGCGGTCGAAGATGGAAAAATAGTAGGAACAATTTTATGTGGACATGACGGCAGACGCGGCTGTCTGTATCATGTGTGTGTAGATCCAGCATTCCGGCTGCACGGTATTGGTAAAGAGATGGTAATCTATGCGATGGAAGCATTGAAAGAGGAAAAAATCAGTAAAGTTTCCCTGATTGCTTTTGCAGAAAATGATATTGGGAATGCCTTTTGGAAAGATATCGGCTGGAACAAACGGGAAGATGTGAATTACTATGATTTTGTTCTCAATACGGAGAATATGGAAAGATTCAATAAATAGGGAAAGAAGGATATTGTTATGGAAGTGGTTACAGGTGGTGTGACAGCAGCAATCGGGTTTGAGGCGGCAGGTTATGAAGGCGGTATCAAATACAAGAACAGATTGGATATGGCAATGATTTTTAGCAGGAAGCCTTGTACTGTGGCAGGTGTCTTTACAAGTAATGTCGTAAAAGCGGCATGTGTTATGTGGGATAAGGATATTGTTGCCCATGCGCCGTTTGCCCAGACGGTTGTTGTAAATGCAGGAATTGCCAATGCATGTACGGGAAAGCAGGGATATGAATACTGCAGACAGACTGCGGATGCAGCGGCAGAGGCATTACAGATCCCTCATGATGCGGTACTGGTTGCATCGACCGGTGTAATCGGGATGCAGTTGCCAATCGATAAGATCGCCGCTGGAGTCAGGGAATTGGCAAAGTTGAAAAAAAGTACATTAGAAGCAGGTACGACTGCGGCAGAGGCAATTATGACTACCGACACGGTATCTAAACAGGTCGCAGTGCAGTTTGAGATTGGCGGCAGAACAGTAACAATTGGCGGTATGTGCAAAGGTTCCGGAATGATACATCCGAATATGTGCACCATGCTTGCCTTCTTAACAAGTGATATTGCAATATCGAAAGAATTATTGCAGGAAGCTTTAAGTGAAAATGTGCAGGATACTTTTAATATGATTTCCGTAGACGGAGATACCTCCACCAATGATACCCTTCTTGTTATGGCAAACGGAATGGCAGGAAATGTTCCGGTTACCAGTAAAAATAAAGATTATGACGCTTTTGTAGAAGCACTGAATTATGTAAATACAACATTGGCCAAGAAAATGGCTGGTGATGGAGAAGGTGCAACTGCTCTTTTTGAGACAAGAGTGATTCATGCGGAAGATAAAGAACAGGCAAAACGGCTTGCCAAATCAGTGATCTGCTCCAGTCTGACAAAGGCGGCAATATTTGGTCATGATGCCAATTGGGGAAGGATCCTTTGTGCAATGGGATATTCCGGTGCACAGTTCGATCCGGAGAAGGTAGAACTGTTCTTTCAGAGTAAGGCGGGTGTGATACCAATTTATAAAGATGGTGTAGCAACGGATTATAGTGAAGAGGAAGCAACGAAGATATTGTCAGAACCAGAAGTCACTGTTTTGGTTGATATGAAATCCGGAGAGGCAGAAGCAACTGCGTGGGGCTGCGATCTGACATATGATTACGTGAAAATCAATGCTGACTATCGTTCATAGTGTGAGAAGAGTGTGAGAAGTAATTCTAAGCAGCAAAATACCGCTGCTAAGAATTTCTAAATCTCACACAGGAAGAAGCCGCAAGCGTCTTCTTCCCTTGGATTATAGAGGGGAGCAAATGTGAAAGAGAAGCATGTTCACATTCCCTGATAATAAGGGCCGGCAAAGCGGCAGATGGGAGCAAAAATGGATCAGAAGAACATGGATAAGATATTACAGAAAGCAGAAGTATTAATAGAGGCGTTACCATATATTCAACGATTTAACCGCAGGATCATTGTTGTTAAATACGGTGGGAGTGCCATGGAAAATGAAGAGTTACAGAAAAATGTAATTAAAGATGTGGCATTATTAAAGCTGGTTGGTTTCAAACCAATCATTGTCCATGGCGGAGGAAAGGCCATCAGCAAATGGGTCGGTAAAGTAGGGAAAGAAGCTCAATTTATCAATGGCTTGCGCGTGACAGATGAGGAAACCATGGAAATAGCGGAAATGGTGCTTGGAAAAGTAAATAAAAATCTGGTAGCCATGGTAGAAGAATTAGGAGTAAAGGCGATTGGTATCAGCGGTAAAGACGGCGGTATGTTAAAGGTCGATAGAAAATATTCGAATGGGCAGGATATCGGGTTCGTAGGGGATATAAAGAGTGTGAATCCAAGTATTTTATTTGATTTGCTGGAAAAAGATTTTTTGCCGATTATTGCGCCGATCGGTCTGGATGATGGTTACAATACTTATAATATCAATGCGGATGATGCTGCATGCGCAATTGCAAAAGCAATAGGTGCTGAGAAACTTGCATTTCTGACAGATATTAAGGGGTTATATAAGGATATCAATGATCCGGATTCTTTTATATCTGAATTGACAGCAGAGCAGGCAAATCAATTGATTGAAGAGGGTTGTATCGGTGGTGGTATGTTACCCAAATTGAATAACTGCACATCGGCAGTTGAGAATGGAGTGAACAGAGTCATTATTCTGGATGGAAGAATTCCGCACTGCCTTTTACTGGAAATATTTACAAAGGAAGGAATCGGAACACAGATTATTCCCAACGAAGACCAGGAAGCAGACACAAAATAATATCTTATGAAAAAGAGTGGAGAGGCAGGATATCATGATGATGGAAAAATATATAGAAGAAGCAGAAGCGGTACTTTTGCATACGTACAATCGGTATCAGGTCGTGTTGGATAAGGGAGACGGCGTAAACTTATATGATATCGAGGGTAAGAAGTATCTTGATTTTGTGTCGGGAATAGCTGTATTTGCGTTAGGCTACAATAATAAGCAGTATAACGATGCATTGAAGGCACAGATCGATAAATTGATCCACACTTCCAATTATTATTACAATGTGCCGGCTATTGAAGCTGCAAAGAGAATTAAGAAAGTATCGGAAATGGACAGGGTATTTTTCACCAACAGTGGTGCAGAAGCAATTGAAGGTGCAATCAAAACAGCCAGAAAATATGCCTATTTAAAAGACGGCAGGACGGATCACGAGATCATTGCCATGAATCATTCTTTTCATGGCAGAACAATGGGAGCCTTGTCCGTAACGGGCAATCCGAAATACCGGGAAGCCTTTGAACCAATGATCGGAAATATCAAGTTCGCGGACATGAATGATTATGAAAGTGTAGAAGCGCAGATAACAGATAAGACATGTGCCATTTTGTTTGAAACGGTACAGGGTGAAGGTGGTATTTATCCGGCAACAGAAGATTTTATGAAAAAAATCAGAGCGATTTGTGATGAAAAAGATATCTTACTGATTCTGGATGAGATTCAATGTGGCATGGGGCGGACGGGTTATATGTTTGCCTGGCAGAAGTATGGTGTGAAGCCGGATATCATGACAGTTGCGAAAGCATTGGGCTGCGGTGTACCGGTAGGCGCATTCCTGATGACAGAAAAGGTCGGACAGCACTCTCTTACAAGCGGTGACCATGGTACTACTTACGGTGGTAATCCGCTTGCAGCGGCAGCAATTAATAAAGTACTTGATTTATTTGAGGAGAACCATATAATAGAGAATGTGAAAACAGTAAGTGGATATTTAGAAGAACAGTTAGATTCTCTGGTCGAGTCATATGATTGCATAGAGGCAAGACGTGGTGCCGGACTTATGCAGGGACTTGTATGCAACAAGCCAGTAGGCGGAATTATTACAAAGGCGCTTGACAAGGGACTGATTTTAATAAATGCAGGGCCGAATATTATTCGTTTTGTAC
>JAEWWQ010000324.1 GCA_023458855.1 Bacillota bacterium | reverse complement strand
GTATATGGGTATGTATGCAAGTTCAAATAAACAACAATCCTCAAATTATGCCGATTTCGACTGGTTTCAATATATTTAGAATAAAACAGTACCGGTTATTTTAAATCTGATAACCGGTACTGTTTTTGTTCTAAGTTCTTACCATATCTGAATACGATTATGGCCGGACGTTAATCCTTCGATAGGTCCTGCTGTTGGATGTTCACTTCGCTGCTCACCGAAATAATCTTTATCAAGTGTAATCGGCTGGCCATTAGCATCATCAAAAATGGCATCAACGATCCGTACGGTTCCCAAGGTCTTTGTGGATTCAATTTTTGTATTGATCTGCAAGAGTTCTTCCGGAACATCTAATTCCAGAAATACATTATTGCCTTCTTCTTTAATGGATATATGCGGATCAAGGGCAGCATTCAGGTATTTGTGTGTTTCAGAGCGGAATGCCCTGGAGCCATTTAGATAAGCATTGCCATCAATGTATACAGGCTGTTCGACAGTAATAAATTTTTCAAGATCGCCAATACCTCCTGCGATGATAGCCGCGTTATATTCTTCATAAGAAGCAGTACAATCGTCATATCCGGCAGTACCCGAGTAAGATTCCTCTTCAGGAATATCCATACCGCCTACAAAAATATTATGATATAAGCGGTCATCTCCGCTATAGACCACAGTAGTTCCGGCAACCTGGGTCGTGTGAGGAAAATGATAAGGCGTAGAGCGATCCAGGCATTTGGTACGACGCATGGTACCGCAGCATAAATTATTGATATAGGCACCACCTTGTGCTACGTTATCAAAATTATATTCGGAGGCAAAGATATTATTATCGACTAAGTATGGTCCATGTGTAACCTCAATCATGAAATCGCGGTCATTATTGTAATACAGATTATTACTTACATGTACATCCTGAGCCTGCCAATCCAGCCAGGTGCCTAAGGTACAGTTATGGATACGGTTATGTTTGATTTCTACATCAATCGCTGCGTGAAGCTTGATACCGCCAATTTCATATCCGAAGAACTCGTGTTTTACAGCAATGTTGTAGATATGATTATTGTAGATTTTACTGAATACGCAGCCCATGTGACCAACAATGCCATTTTGCCCGCAATTATATAATGTATTATTACGAATAATGTGAGAACCTATTTTTTCTTTGCTCCAGCCAATCTGAAGTGCACGAAATACGGCTTCCATCTGATATTGATATCCTGGCTTCTGCTGACGTCTGGTACATAAGTTATGTCCCGTAGATGCTTCTTTTCCGATACTGATAGCACTGCATTTTGCATCGTGGATGATATTATCTTCAATGATCCAGCCTTTGCTCCAGTGTGTTCCTAATAATCCTGGCTGGTCAGCAGTAGGCGGTGTCCATGGACAGGCTGCCTGCGCCATTTCGAAACCTCTGACTGTAATATAATTCATGCCCGTTTTCTCAGGATAAAAACAACATTTACGAACATTGATTTCGGTGAGTTCTTCATTTGGATTGCTTCCGTGGAAATTTGCATATATGGTAGTTTCGGAATCGTTTACTTCCGAATACCATTGATAAATAGAATCCTCAGGATTTAAGACCAGTTCTACCCGGTTACTCCAGGGTGGGTTATATCCGGTGGTCCGCTTTACCGGATTTTTTACTTCTTCTACAGACTTTGCTTCATAAAAAGATTTACCATTTAGATATACATCTCCGGCATGCACAGAGCCATCTTCAGGATAGACGAACCAGTCTCCGGTAAGCGATTCCTTATATGGGTTATAGTCACCGAACATGGTGTTTGGTAATACAACCTTCCACACGGTTCCTTCATACGTTTCCCAGGTAGTAATCTGTTCGGAACCTTTAATAATGACTTTTTCTCCTTTGGCAGCTGCATAGGTGATTCGATTGATATTACTGTATCCGCTGTGTGCAGGTTTGACCCATTCGCGATAAGTTCCCTCGTGGACAATAATGGTGTCCCCGGTTTCAGCAATCTCGGCAGCTCTTGATATCGTTTTGAATGGATTCGACCTGGATCCTTCGGCATAATCGTAACCTGTAATGGCTACATGATATTCATGATTCATTTAAAATACCTCCTTCGTTTATTGACAAGTTAGTCAAGATACCCCTAATAGATTTAACATAATACTTATTGCTTAAATGTACTACCTATATGTTGCGACAAATTGCTCATTAATTGTCAGAAATTATTATTTTGATTGAAATATGACTGGGTAACAAGTAATATAAAGAAATAATTAACAATAAATGAGTATCTATAAAAATTTTAAAGGAGGGAACCGGATACGAAAAATGCTTTAACTTACGAAAAAAATCAATTTCCTGACGGATACGCATATAGTATTCATTTTTTTCAGGAGATAGAAAGCTTTCCCTTACATTGGCATCACTATGTAGAAATTATCTATGCACAGCATGACGGAGTTATCTATGAAGTAAATGGAGAAGAGATTTGCATGAAAGGAGGTGACATTCTGTTTATATGGCCCGGAGAACTTCATTCCATTGTTTATATGTCAGAACCGGAGCATACATTAATGTTACAGTTTGATGCGCATATCCTGACGGATTATATTGATTTCAGAAAAGTCGCATATCTTTTTTACAGCACAAGATTATTACAAGAAGAAAAAGAAACCGCCTTAGTGAAGAGTTTACAGGAAAAAATGCTTGCTATGTGGACGAGCACCAGGGAAGAGAGCTTTATGACAGAAATTAAGGTTTGCATGAAAATCTATGAATTTATCATATGTCTGGGGGAAGGGCGTCAGATTGCATATGGTTCAAAAGCAAAACAATTAGCGACGCATAAATCTAAAGTAGACCAGCAGCTATTCAGTGTTTGTAATTATCTCACAACACATTGTACGGACAATATTGACTTAGAAGAAGCAGCAGCGATTGTAGGATTTTCCAAGTACCATTTTTCGAAGCTATTCAGGGAATACACCGGACTTGGATTTACGGAATTTATTCTCAGAGAACGTTTGCGAATTGCAGAAGCCTTGTTGAAGGAACAAAAGCTGTCAATCACTGAAGTATCTCTTGAGGCAGGATTTAACAGCATATCCACTTTTAACCGGGTTTTTTTACAATTTAAGAAAGTAAGTCCAACCAAATTCAGGCAAATGTATCAAATATAAAAAAACCAGCTCAGAAATTTTTCTGGAGCTGGTTTTCTTATGGGATTTCCGTTATAAATCTTTTCTAAATTTACTTGCTGCTTCGATAATTGCTGCCAGCGAACATTCTTTTTGGGCGTCGGCACAGAGCAGTTCCCTGGCAATGTTCATTTTTTTCTCGGGACTCAGACAATTATCGGCGGATATTGCCTGCAGGGTCTCACACAAAAAAGTTCTTAAACAACGTATGAAACGCGCTTCGTCTGCCAGTATACGCAAAATTAATTCATCTACAGCCCGTTGCTGTCCGCTGATAGGGCATCCCAGAGTTTGCCAATCCGTTCCCGTAAATTTCATTACAATTACATTTTTGGAGACATCATGATAGGCAATGTACGGGATGTTATTATTGTCCAGTGCAATTGTTACATCAGATGCGCTGCTTGGTGAGAAGCCTGGATTTCCGACGCTTATCCAGTTTGAACCGTCGAATTTCACTACTGTAGTACGTACTCGGTTTTCAATATCCTGATAAGCGACATAGGGGATGTCATTGTGATCGATCGCGATGGAAGTAAAGAATACCTCGCCCGCTGAAAAACCGGGATTCCCAACACTCACCCAGTTTGTGCCATTAAATTTCATTACGGTCAGTTTATAGCCGTTTCCAGAATCCTGATAGGCGACATAAGGTGTATTATTTGAGTCGATGGCCATTGTAATATAGTTAACGCCGCCCGCCGAGAATCCAGGACTACCAACAGTTACCCAGATTGTTCCGTTGAACTTCATGACAGTCGCCCTGTAACCGTAAGCCACATCCTCATAAGAAACATAAGGTGTATCATGACTGTCCAGAGCAATAGATGTGAATAGGGCATTACCTGCTGAAAACCCAGCATTGCCGACGGTCACCCAGCTTACGCCGTTAAACATCATTACCGTGGCTTTGAAAACTGTTCCGTTCCCGTCATATGCAACATAAGGCAGGTTATCAGAATCGATGGCGATGGATGTGTAAGCCACTGTACCTGCGGAAAAACCTGCATTTCCGACAGTTACCCAGTCAATTCCGGTATACTTCATCACTGTAGCTTTTCCGGAATTTGCGCCATCGGAGAAGGCAACATATAGGATATCGTTACTGTCTATAGCCATTGAGATATAAGTTGCCGCTCCGGCAGAAAATCCGGGCTCGCCAACAGACTCCCAGCATAGACCATTATATTTACTTACAGTTACCCTGTTTTCATTTCCAATATCCTGATAAGCGATATATGGGACATTATCTGAGTCTGCTGCAATTGACAGGGAACTTGTATCACTTGCTGAAACGTTTAAACCATTTGTGACCATTTTTCATTATCCCTCAATATTTTTATATATTTGCACAATATCATTATATGAAAAAGCGTTCCGACTGTTACTTAAATACAAAAAAGGCACCAATTATTG
>JAEWWQ010000323.1 GCA_023458855.1 Bacillota bacterium | reverse complement strand
CCTCCAAAGGAATGATACCCAAGGAACCGACAGGTATTGTTTCCAGGTTTCTTTTTTCTTCACGTGCAGCCATGAAAGAATCCTCACTTTCTAATATTGTTCATTTTTTTGTACATTCTGATATCGGGACCAGATAATTTACATAGTTCATAGTTACTTGTAATGCGAGAGAAAATACGGTCGGAATAGCGGCTTCGTAGTTCCTCAAGGGAAAGATTTGTCGAAATAACAGTTGATTTTTGCCTTAATTGTCTTTCGTTCAGACATGAAAATAAAAGAGAAGGGACATTGGCTCTTGCTGTCTCGGTTCCCAAATCATCAATAATCAACAAATCACAATTATATATGTCTTCATAAAGATTGTAAAGGTCTTCTTTATTTTTAAAATCATAGGGATTTACAGACATTGCTTCAAAAAGCTGTGAAGCGCTGAAATAAATTATGGATTGCCCCTGTTCAATTAATTCTTTTGCAACACAGCCGGATAGAAATGATTTTCCCGTTCCTACGGTACCATAGAAAAATAAATTCTGATAGGAAGTTCTAAAATTATCTATAAAATTTCTACAACTGACAACTACTCTGCGAAAATGCACCAGATCCTCCCCCTGATAGAATTCCTCAGACAGAGAGGAAAAATTCTCCTTCTGCAACATTTCCTGAATGTTAGACTGTTCGTAAAGCATGGTAATCATTGCCTGTTTAAAGCAATGACATTTTTTCCCGTCAATATATCCGGTATCCTGACAATCCCTGCAGTCATAGATTGGTTCCAGGTAATCAGCAGGAAATCCCGCTTTTTGTAATAACAGTTTTTTCTGCATGGATAAATCATTCATTATGAGTTTTAACTCATTTAAGGCATTATTATCACCATTAAGCAGTTTTTTACCCTGACTCACGGAAACAGAAGATATTTTTTCTTCGATGTCCTGATAGGAAGGTATTTTTGCATAGACTTCTTCCGCGCGTTGCTCTAACAAATGACGATTATACAATTGCCTCTTTTCATACCTTCTCATAATAGTCTGATATTGAGAATTGCTCAGTGCCACGATAATAATCTCCCATGGCTGTTACGGAATCATAAATTAATTACGCAACAGCTTTCTTTCAATTTCATCAAAGTCATAATCATTTTGTTGGAACTGGTTAAATACGTTTTTAGAAACTCCTGCCGGTATTTTTGTTTTTTTGAATTTTTCATCTGCTGATTTTATATCTGCGAGATGATGAACATTGGATTTATACCAATTGCTAAGAACTCCGTCGGCATATTCAAAACGGTGGGAGTCCACTGCAAGTACGGTTCTGTCACAAGCTTCCAGAATGATATCTAAAGAATAGCCGTATGTTTTTGTCCATTTGGTAATATAATCGACTTCTTTATTGATCGGAGCAGAAGATTTGCCAAGTGCGGTCATAATGGTATATACGGTTTTGTCATATTTTCCGGATACCGAAGCAGCCTGTTTAGGTGTTTTTACTTTGGCTTCTGCCCATGAGATTGCAACCTTTTCTATGTAACGAAAATCTTTTTTGTCTCTGCCAACACAATATTGAATCAGATAATCAATTAAGTCGGCTGAAAAATCTAACGCATCATAGATATAAAGAATAGACTTCATCTCGGTAGGACTTAAAGGTTTTCCGATATATTGTTCTGCAATAAAAAGAATCTGCTGTGCCTCGTCCTGTTCGCGAAAAGCTTTTAGCTGATCCAGGGAATAAGCAGGCTTCTCTGCTACTGTAGCCGAAATGGCCGGTGGTGTAATCACATCAGGCATAGTGATGGAAACCGAAGAAGATGCTTTGGCAGCCGCCCTGGTGCTTGTCTCAGCAGGGGGCATATCTTCTGTCTTAGGCTCAGGCAGGAAGTCTTTCAGATGAATACCAGTCAGATTTCTGGTTTCATCATAGTCTAAGGAAAGCAGTTTATTTTTTTCCCAATATTTTAATGCGCGTACGACATCTTTTTCCGTATGATTGAATTTGTCCGCCATATCTGAAATACTTGTAGTCAGATTCGCATTCATAAGGCGAACTAAATACAAGTATACTTTAAGCTGGGCATCATTCGCATCCTTCATATACTCATCAATAAATTGGTTAGAGATAAGAGTAGCGTCGACACAGTTATCGTTATAAATGGTAAGACCACCCATGATATCACCTGTTTCATTATTATTTAAAAGCAAATGAATTATAGCATATAGATTTGAAAAAAGGAATAGTGAATTTCCCTGTAATGCGCTAAAATACGGGGTTCCCCGGAAATGTGGACAATGTGGATAGTGTGGATAGAAAATTTCCGGACCTAGTTCAGGGGTGGATAAAAGGCAGTAGTAAAAGGGAGAAAATGCCATGTAAAAAAAGTGCTTAAGTGAAAATAGAATATCCACATTTTTTGAAGAAAATTGTCCTCATAAAAATGTGGATATTGTGGATAACTAATTTCCCAGCAGGCTTTCACCTATTTTTACAATGTCTCCGGCCCCCATAGTTATCAACAGGTCACCGTTGATACATTTTTGCAGTAAAAAGTTTTCGATTTCTTCAAAAGAAGGAAAGTAATAACAATCTTTTCCTAATTTCAGGATTTCTTCCTGCAATGTCTTAGAACTGATGCCGAGAGTATCTGTTTCACGTGCGGCATAAATATCCGCCAGAATAACCTTGTCGGCAATTGATAAAGCCCTGGCAAAGTCGTTCATAAAAGCCTTGGTTCTTGTAAAAGTATGTGGCTGGAATACACACCATGTCGTTTTGTGCGGATAATTCTTTGCGGCTGTCAGTGTTGCAGTAATTTCTGTAGGATGATGCGCATAATCATCTATAATAGTAACACCACCGATTGTACCTTTGTATTCAAAGCGTCTGTCTGTTCCGGCAAAAGTAAGGAGGGAACTTTTAATGACAGGGGCAGATATGCCTAAGAGGTCTGCCAGAGCAATTGCAGCCAGTGAATTATACACATTATGTTTACCAGGAACACCCAGGGTAATGGAATCGATTACCTTATGGTCATGAAGGAGCGCAAAAGTAGGTCTTGCAAGTTCGTCATAGGTAATGCTGTCGGCAGAATAATCACAAGAATCCGTTGTGCCGAAAGTAATCACCCGGCATGTAAGATTGTTTGTAATTTCCATTACATCCGGAATATCTCCGTTGATGATTAAGGTGCCGTCTTCCGGGATAAGAAGGGCAAATTGACGAAAAGAATTACGGATATCATTGATATCTTTGAAAAAATCCAGATGGTCTTCCTCTATATTAAGTATAATTCCAATTTTCGGGAAAAAGCTAAGAAAGCTATTTGTATATTCACAGGCCTCCGTAACAAAATATCCGGATTTGCCAAGACGAAAATTACCGCCGATAGTCTTTAAGATTCCACCGATGGATAAGGTCGGATCTACGTCGGCCTGCAGTAATATTTCAGATATCATGGAGGTAGTGGTAGTCTTACCGTGTGTGCCGCTGACTGCAATCGGAGTCTGATATTTCTTCATAATCTGTCCTAAGAGCTCTGCTCTTGTGAGCATCGGAATG
>JAEWWQ010000322.1 GCA_023458855.1 Bacillota bacterium | reverse complement strand
GCATATTCTCGGTGCCCATATTGATTCACCGCGTCTTGACGTAAAACAGAATCCGTTATATGAAGATACAGGATTTGCTATGCTTGATACGCATTATTATGGAGGAATCAAGAAATACCAGTGGGTTACTTTACCGCTTGCCATTCATGGGGTAGTTATCAAAAAAGATGGAACTACCGTGATTATTAATATTGGAGAAAAGGAAGACGATCCGGTATTCTTTATTTCTGATTTACTAATTCATCTTGCACAGGAACAGATGGAGAAGAAAGCGAATAAAGTAATTGAGGGAGAAGCCCTTGATCTGATAGTGGGCAATAGACCCATTAAATTTGATGCAAAGGATAAAAAAGACAAGGCAAATGATGATGCAAAAGAATCCGCAAAAGATGCTGTTAAAAAAGGTATTCTTGCAATATTAAAAGAAAACTATGAGATAGAAGAAGATGACTTTTGTTCTGCTGAGCTGGAAGTTGTACCGGCCGGTGATGCAAGGGAAGCGGGATTTGACAGAAGTATGATTATGGCCTATGGACAAGATGACAGAGTGTGTGCATATGCTTCTCTGATTGCGATGTTGGAAACAAAGGCACCTAAGAAGACAGCATGCTGCTTATTGGTAGATAAGGAAGAAATTGGAAGTGTTGGAGCAACGGGAATGCGCTCGCACTTTTTTGAAAATTCTGTTGCAGAGGTGATGAATCTGCTTGGTTCCTATAATGAACTATCTCTAAGAAGATGTCTGTCCCGCTCTTCCATGTTATCTTCGGATGTCAGTTCCGCATTTGATCCGACTTATGCAGCCAGTTTCGAAAAAAAGAATGTGGCTTACTTGGGAAATGGTATGGTTTTCAATAAATTTACCGGTGCTAAGGGGAAATCGGGTTCTAACGACGCAAATGCAGAATACATGGCGCAGATCCGTGCAATCATGGATAAGGAAGAAGTGAATTTTCAGACTGCAGAATTAGGGAAAGTAGATCTTGGCGGTGGTGGAACAATTGCTTATATTTTATCGTTATATGGGATGCAGGTGATCGATTGTGGTGTTGCGGTACTCAATATGCATGCACCCTGGGAGGTTACCAGTAAGGCAGATATCTATGAAGCGAAACGGGGTTATGTTGCCTTTTTGGAAGATAAAAATTAGAAAATACAAGAGCTTATGCGGCTTCGCTAAAGGAAGACAAAGACAATGAATGATATGAAAACGTCAGATTTTTACTTTGATTTACCCCAGGAACTGATTGCACAGGATCCGTTGGAAGATCGGTCAGGTTCAAGATTACTTGCGCTAAATAAGAAAAACGGAGATATCAGGCATCACTATTTTAAAGAAGTGGTTCAGTATCTGAATCCAGGTGATTGCCTGGTTTTGAATGATACAAAAGTAATTCCGGCAAGGCTGATTGGTGTTAAAGCAGATACGGGTGCCCATATTGAACTGCTTCTGTTAAAGAGAAGAGAAAATGATATCTGGGAGACTTTGGTAAAACCTGGGAAGAAAGCAAAGCCCGGAACAAAATTAAGTTTTGGGGATGGATTATTAAAGGGAGAAATATTAGAAACAGTTGAAGAAGGAAATCGTCTCATTCGATTTCGATATGATGGTATATTTGAAGAGGTGTTGGATCAGTTGGGAGAAATGCCTCTGCCTCCTTATATTACGCATAAATTACAGGATAAAAGCCGCTATCAGACTGTTTATGCAAAATATGAAGGAAGTGCGGCAGCACCAACTGCCGGGCTTCATTTTACAAAAGAATTATTGTCTGAAATTGAAGCTAAGGGCGTAGCATTAGCATATGTTACACTTCATGTCGGACTTGGAACTTTCAGGCCTGTCAAGGTAGATAATGTACTGGAGCATCATATGCATTCGGAATATTATCATATATCACAGGAAGCAGCCGACAAGATCAATCATGCGAAAGATAGCGGACATCGTGTCATCTGTGTGGGAACGACAAGCTGCAGGACGATTGAGAGTGCAGCTGATGAGCATGGAAGAGTACAGGAATGCTGCGATAATACAGAAATATTTATTTATCCCGGTTACAAATTCAAGGTTCTGGATGGCCTGATTACGAATTTCCATTTGCCGGAGTCAACCCTTGTTATGCTGGTGTCTGCATTAGCGGGCAGAGAGCAGGTGCTGCGCGCTTATGCAGAAGCTGTTAAGGAAAAATATAGATTCTTTTCTTTTGGGGATGCGATGATAATCGTTGACAATGTGGAAGAATAATTATAAACTATATTATGTATTTAGAATATGATAGCGACCGCGAAGGGGGATATAAGGGTGGAAGAAAGAAGAAAAACGAAAAGGCTTAACCTGGAAGCATCACTTGTTATGAAGCGTTTAGACGGAATCGGTGAAGAGGATGTTCATATAAATGTAATTGATGTCTCAAAACGTGGTATAGGATTTACGTGTGAGAAACCATTGGAAATAGGAGCCGTGTATGAAGGTCATCTTACGATTTGGACCAAAGAAATAATTAGTACATTTATAGAAATCGTTCGTATCGAAAAAGCAGAAGATATATTTATATATGGGGGTATTTTTATCGGAATGCCTGAGTTGGATTCCAGTAGAATTGCCATCTATGATGTAGTACATACTTATGTTGATGCTTGTGAAGAATAGAGAATAAAAACAAGAGGAAACGGGAAACCGTTTCCTCTTGTTTTTAGGTGTGCACAGGGTTCTATTGATACAGTGATTGTAAATCTTTAAAAAAGTCAGGGTAAGAGATGCGGATACACTCTTCTCCCAGAATTTTTGTTACACCAGCAGAATTAAGGGCGGCAATCGCAAAAGACATTGCAATCCGGTGATCTGATTTACTATCAATTGTGGCCCCGGTTAATGGGATACCACCTTCAATAATCATGCCGTCATCGGTTCCAAGAATTTTTGCACCCATTGCAGACAGATTGTCAACCATCACATCAATACGATTAGATTCTTTTACCTTAAGCTCTGCCGCGTCTTTTATGATAGTAGTACCATTTGCGAATGCTGCCATAATAGCAATAACAGGAATTTCATCAATCAGTTTGGGAATGACAGAGCCTTCAATGGTAATTCCCTGTAAGTGACTGGAACGAATCAGAAGATCTGCGGTAGGTTCCCCTTCTTCGTTATTTACATTGAAATAAGTGATATCGCCACCCATTTGTTCGGCAACATCTAAGATACCGTTTCTGGTTGGATTAATCCCCACATTTTTCAATAAAATTTCCGAATTCGGAGTAATTAATCCAGCAGCGATGAAGTAGGCAGCCGAAGAAATATCACCAGGTACGACTACCTTCTGTCCGAAAAGTTTTGGCCTTGGTTTTATTGTGACCGTAGTATTAATAGCAGCAATATCGGCTCCAAAATAGTGAAGCATAATTTCAGAGTGATTGCGGCTGATGTATGGTTCCGTCACACTTGTTGGTGAGTCAGCATATAATCCGGCTAACAGGATAGCAGATTTTACCTGCGCTGATGCAATGCCTGATTGGTAGTGAATACCGTGCAGGCTGGCGCCAGTGATGAGAAGCGGCGCGCAATCATTGCCTTTCAGACTTTCAATTTGTGCGCCCATAAGGCGGAGGGGTTCTATAATTCGCATCATAGGCCTTTTTTGAATAGAAGAATCTCCTGTTAAAGTTACATCGAATTTTTGTGCAGCAAGAATACCAGATATCAGTCTGGTGGTAGTGCCACTATTTCCGGCATCCAAGATTTCGTCTGGTGCAGAAAGTCCATAAAGTCCATTTCCATGTATCAGGATTTTTCCAGGTGCATTTTCAATTTCTACCCCCAATTTCTGAAAACAGGAAATGGTCGACAGACAATCGGCTCCCTGCAGAAAATTTGTAATTTCCGTAATCCCTTCTGCGATAGAACCGAACATAACGGCCCGATGTGATATGGATTTATCCCCAGGTACCGTTAATTCTCCTTTGAGGCTTTTTATTTTTGTGAATTGCATAGAAATTCTCCCTTATTGAATGTTTTGCTATTTTGCAAATATAGTATAATTATGTTTTTTCAATGTGATAATGGCCTGTTCTAATGATTCTTCATCATTAAAGTCAATGCGAAGTGCACCTTCTTCAAATTCACGATTGTTGATGATGCCGATGTTGCGAAGATTAATCTGGTGAGAAGCAAGAATCGTGGCAATTGTAGCGATGACACCGGTTTCGTCAGGTATGTCGACATAAAAAGAATAGATTCTTTTGATAGGACCGCTGGAAGCTTCCACAAAGGAATCACGATAATTTCTGGCAGAGTCAAAAAGATGGAAAAGGGCAGCTTCATTTTTGGCGGTAATTTCCGATGATATATTTTGCAAAGACATAATATAGTCCTGCAGAAGAGAATGAATGTGCGTCCTGTTTTCGAGACTGATCTGCTGCCACATAGCAGGAGAAGAAGAGGCGATTCTTGTGATATCTTTAAAACCTCCAGCGGCAATCATTTTCATGATGCCTTCTTTATTATCTGAATCATGAACAAGATTTACAAGAGTTGCCGCTATAATATGCGGCAGATGACTGACTGCTGCAGTGACATAGTCATGTTCAGTATAATCCAATATAAGTGGAATGGCACCTAAATCAGAAATCAGAGTCTTGTATTTTTCAAGAGAGACAGCCGGAACACGGTCGGTTGGAGTGAGAATATAATATGCATTTTCAATCAGACGATCGCTTGCATTTGCATACCCTGTTTTTTCGCTTCCGGCCATTGGGTGTCCACCTATGAAGTGTGCATCAAGTCCAAGGTCATGGATGTGATTATGTATATTTGTTTTTACGCTGCCGACATCTGTTAAGATACAGTTTTTTGAAAGATAGGATTGGATGGTGCACAGG
>JAEWWQ010000321.1 GCA_023458855.1 Bacillota bacterium | reverse complement strand
GATCAGCTATTTCATTGATTGTCTGAAGTATCATAGAAATTTGCTGGCTGGTACCGGTGATTTGTTTCATGGTTTTCACCAGGTGATTCATTTTATCTATCCCCATAATCGCATAGGATTTGGCATGATTCGTAATCTCATTGGCTAACATACATAGTTCTTCATTGGCTTTCGCATTTTCAGAAATCAGATTCATGGTTTCTGAAATATCCTGAATGGCAAAATTCTGCTCCGTGCTACTTTCTGCCAGATTCATAGCCCCATTGGAGACCTGAACGGCTCCTTCATGAACTTCATCAGATGCCTGTCCAATGCTGGAAAAGACTTCATTTAAAAAGCGAATAATCTGAGCCAGAGATTGTTGAATTGGCAAGAAATCTCCCATATAATCCTGATCCATTTCAATAGTTAAATCCTGTTCCACAATTTTTTCCAGTTTCATTGAAATATCTGCAATATAATTCTGTAAAGATTTTACGGTAACTGAAAGAGAATCCGATAACTCTCCTATTTCATTCTGGCTTTCTTTTTGAATTTCCACGCCTAAGTTTCCTTTGGAAATTTCTTCAGAAGCAATGGTTAACTTTTCAAGAGGACCACAAATATCTTTTATTAAATGTTTGATTCTGTTTCGTAATGCCAGAAGAATCAATACTACCAGTACCAGGGAAATAACCAATACAAGTACACTAATCAGTAATAATGCCTGACTATATAGATTGCCTTGTTTGCTCATATAGGTAAACAGATCGCCAATGGAAACTTCCAGTTCCTTTGCCATGGCTGTTGCATCTGAACTATACTGTTTCATGGAATTTTATTTTCCCTGTTCTAATTCATAGGCAACAATTTGATCTTTTAATGGGAGATACTGATTCAGTAAATCCATAATCTGCTGATATTTTGATAATCCTTCCGGTTTTTTCATCAATGGAAGTAAAGCATCTGCATTTGTCATAAGTTCCTTAGATAAAGTCTCTATTTTATCTAGAGATTCCTGCATCGCTTCCTGTTTTGCATCATATACCAGATATCGTAATTCCCCATGCAGAGAATTAAAATCCAAGGCCAGACTTCCTGCTTTCCCTTGTCCGGAACCATATACTTCAAATACTGATTTACTCACAAAGGAAATAGTAAGAATCACAATAAGCAATAAAGCAATGATACCAGCCAGTACTCCGATGGAAGAATAAAAGGAGTCTTGAAGTTGTGTTCTTACACTTAAATTCTGCTTATCTTTCATCTTGTTCTCGATTTTTGGGTTCACTTTACTAAGGCTCACTTTGTTGAGCCATTTTTTAATGTTTTTCATATGACCTCCATCTGCCTAACAGGAACAGCCGTTTTCTATGATCCGATAAATAATGTCTTCCATTGCATGATCATTATGATCTACTGTCACAAGGTTTGCGATTTCTTTTAACCTTGGGACTGCATTACCCATGGCAATTCCACAATCCGCTACTTCTAACATTTCCAAATCATTATCATAGTCACCTACTGCATAAAATTCATACTGGTTACCCATCTGTTCCCTGATATAACGAAGGGCACTTCCTTTGGATACTCCTTTTGGAAGATATTCCAGATAGATATTCGAGGAATACACATAATCAATCTCGTTCTGTAATCCTCGCTCTAACATTTCTGCATTCATAGTTTTTAAATCTTCCATGTGTCCAGAAAATAATATTTTTATCCAGGGTATTGATCGGATTGCATCCAGGCTTGTAAATTCACAAGGTTGATGACTTTCCACATGGTAAGGATCTGCCTGTTCTTCTTTTGTAATAAAATGGCACATATCCGAGCTATAAATCTGGATTGATATCTTGCTATATTTCAGCATAACTTGTTGCAAAAATAAGCCCAAACCTTCTTTTTTTAATTCCTCCATTTTTAAAAACTGATGTTTATTAAAATCATAAACAGCACAGCCATTATATAAAATGCAGGGTAAATTTACAGGCAAGTCTTCTATAAACATTAGGGAATTTAACTGACTTCTTCCAGTCGCAACCCCAAAACATCCGCCTTCCTCCACAAAATATTGGATTGCTTTTATGTTTTCCTCAGAAACGACTCCCTCTCGATTTAATAGGGTGCCATCCATATCACTGTATAATATGCAATGTTCGAATTTTTTCATGGTTTTGATTCCTTTCCCACTTAATCCAGGTCATTCCTCTTTTTAATAAATCCAGTTGGGGACATGGAGGTATAACGTTTAAAAACCGTACAAAAATGCTTATAATCGGAAAACCCTGTCAGATCTGAAATTTCATAAACCTTATAATTCCCACTGTTTAAAAGCCGTATGGCCTGTTGAACACGGTAGGCATTCAGTAAATCCAAAAATGAATGTTCGGTTATCTCTTTAAATTTTCTACTGAGATAACTGGGACTTACCCCTAGTTGATCTGATATAGATTCGATTCCTATTTTTTCTGCATACTTTTCTTTCATAATTTCTATGGTTTTTGCCACATAAGAATTTTCAGTATTGTCAAAATCAATATAATAATTTAAATCCAGTTTTGAAGAAGAATTCTTCATACTTTCCAAAGCAAACATAGCCTCTTTACTACTATCTAACTGATCATGAAGTAACTGTATGACTTCAATAATTTTATTTTCGTCAATGGGTTTCACCAGATAATCAAAAGCTTTCAGTTCAATGGCTTTTTTTGCATATTCAAATTCTGCGTAGCTGGTCATAATGACTGTCTGAAAATTGACATACTTTAGACCTTCTCGAACCATTTCAATCCCATCCATTTTAGGCATTTTAATATCTGTCAGAACAATATCTGGCTGAAATTCTATAATTTTCTGCAAACCTTCCTCGCCATTCACCGCTTCCGCAACCACAACGCAATCCATACTGAGCCAGTCTATGGTAAATACCAAACCTTTACGAATAATATCTTCATCTTCCGCTATTAATATTTTAAGCATGGCTACCTCCAGTTTCTCCCTCATACCGTATGGGCAGGGTTACCGTTAAAACAGTTCCTTCATTTTGCACACTATGAATCTGAATACCATATTCTTTCCCATATTTAATTTGAAGGCGTCGATTGATATTATACAGTCCAGTATGATTACTTTTATTATCAGACTGTGCTAAAATACTCTGCATTTCCAGTAATACCTCTTCCGGCATACCTACACCATCATCTTTACAGATAAAAACAAGCTGATTATTTTCCTGGTATCCTGTAATTTCCACAGCCAGTTTATCTCTTCCTGCAAATCCATATTTTATGGAATTTTCAATCATAGGCTGTATCAATAGTTTGGGAATAATACAATGCTCAATGTCGGTTGCAATATCAATGGAGTATTGAAAACGATGATTAAATCTCAGTTTCAAAATACTCATATAGTTTTCGGTATAGCCAATATCTTCTTCTACCGTTACTTCCTCCTGGTTATTGCTAATGCTATATCTAAGCAAAGTGGATAAGTTCAGAACCATTTTGCTGGCAATTTCTGGTTCCATTTTGCACATAAAACGAATATTATCCAAGGTATTAAATAAAAAATGGGGATTAAACTGACTTTCTAACTGCTTGGTTTGGGCAGTCGCAACCAATTGATCCATTTCTCTGTTTTTTTCAATCAGCTCTTTCAAGCTGCTTAACATTTGATTATAGGAATCTGCGATAATTTCAAATTCATCGTCACTTTTTAAATATATTTGTGTATTCAGATTACCTGCCTTTGCTTTATTAAAGGCATCAATAATCAGATATAAATCTTTTGTTTTCTTTGCTACGATGGTTTTCGAAGAAATCAATACCAAAAAAATCAGCATGGAAAATACAAATAGCAAGATCAGCGCGATGTAATGAATCATCTGAATCTGACTGGTAATGGAAAAAATAGAATAAATCTGAAGTTTTTCATCCAGCAGTTTGGTAGAAGCAATCACATATCGATCATCCTCTTTGGTCACTGTACTAATTGGTTTTTCCAAACTCAAATCCACCCGGTCCAGACTATCCAGAAA
>JAEWWQ010000320.1 GCA_023458855.1 Bacillota bacterium | reverse complement strand
CACTAGGCCCGTCATCAAATGTCAGATACACTTTTTTTCTGGTGTCTTCTGTCTCCGGCTGTCCGGTTTCCTCTTCTAATTCCAACTGTTTCCCCTCAATGGCCGCTTCTGCCGCAACCTGTTCCGCTTCTTTTTGTACCTGTATCTGTTCCTGCTCTAATGCCTTTGTTTCATACAAGCTCTGAACCTGTTTTTCAAGTGAATGTATTCTGGCAAAAAGTACAATACACAATACAGTCGGTATTACAATTGCTATAACCAAAAGAATTAAGATTATTTTCTTTAATACTTTAACCCTTTTTGCTCGCTTCTGTCTGTCACTATTGCAATTCTTTTCTACAGACATTTTAGTTCGTCCTCTCTGTCATAACTCTTTATTATTGTACCACAAAATATACACAATTCAAAATGATTTTTTTGCACTTTTATACTTTAACTTTTTACTGCAAAAAGAAAGAAGGATAATCGTTGATTCTGATTATCCTTCTCAAAATATATGTTATATATCTCTAAATCTGAATTGTGTCACCAGTTCGTGTAAGACCTGGGCCTGTGAACTTAATTCCTCACTGGATGTCGCCGTTTCCTCGGCTGTCGCCGAATTAGTCTGCACGACATCTGCGATCTGAGCCACTGCCTGCGTAATCTGCTCAATCGAAACTGCCTGCTCTTCTGAAGCTTTTGCAATTTGTGTAATCAACTCATTCACATGTACAGACTTTTCTACCACTGTATTAAGACATACCGCTGTTTGATCTGCTTTTTGTTTTCCGTTCTTTACCGCTGATATGGCACGTCCGATCAGATTACTGGTTCCCTGTGCTGCTTCCGCGGACTGTTGCGCAAGTTTTCTTACTTCATCGGCTACTACCGCAAACCCCTTGCCTGCACTGCCGGCTCTGGCCGCCTCTACAGTTGCATTCAGCGCCAATATGTTAGTCTGGAAAGCAATATCATCTATTGCCTTTATGATTTTGTTTATTTCTTCAGAGGCCTGTGCAATGTCCCCCATAGCCTCAATTAATTCCTGCATATAGGCATTGCTTTCTTTTACTACATTCTCCGTCTGTGTAGAAACATCACTTGCAGCCTGCGCATGTTCCGCAGTCTGCTTGACCTGTGAAGACATCGCAGATATCGTAGCTGATAACTCTTCTGTCGCTGAAGCCTGTTCTGTCGCACCTTGTGCCAGTCCCTGGGCCCCTTCTGACATTTGCTGTGATCCGCTTGCCACCTGATTTGATGTCTGGCTGACACGTATCAGTGTCCGCGACAAATTTTGTGTTATATATTGCAGGTTCGATACTAAAGATTCAAAATCCCCGACATATGCTTTTTCATACTTACTGTCTACATCAAAATTACCTTCTGCCATCTGGCTTAACAAGTAACTCTCGTCTGAGATAATTGCTTTTAACGTCTGCATCAAATGCTGCATACTTGTTCCAAGGATACCAAGTTCGTCATTATTCGTAACCGTTTCCTGTATCCCTGACTGGTCATTTATTCCTAATTTTCCTTCACACAGAGTGTTAATCTGATTAGTCAAAATGTGTAATGGGCGCGCGATACCCTTCTGTATATAAAATGTCAAAATCAAAATCCCAATAGCTAAACATATTATTGATACTGCCATAATCATTCTGATAGCAGTACTGATCTTGTTATCTGCAATTGATTTATTACTTGCGGCAGACAATATGCCTGTCACTTCTCCGTCCGCATTTTTTATTGGCACATACGAACACAGATGGGCTGCTCCGAGAATCTCTGCTATTCCCACATAACTTTCTGCCTTTGTTATAATAATATCTGTCAATTCTCCCGAAAGCTGCGTGCCAACCGCTCGTTCGCCATTCGTAATTACCGTTGTATTAATTCTGGTATTCCCTTCAAATATAGTAAACTCGTTATTCTTTATCATTTTTAAATGATCTACGATATTGGTATCCGATAAATCATATCCCAGTATAACTGCACCGGTCACTTTGCTATTTTGCTTTATTGGAACTGCTGCATATGCATAATATCCAATTTCTTCTATTGATTCAATGCTTTGATCTGCTTCTCCTGTTAATGCCCTCTCAGCACATGCAACCTTTCCTGCATTGATTTCCCTGGCCTCTTCTCTATTCCCGAAAATCAATGTACCTTCTGCATCTACGAAAGCAAGTAGCTCAATCCCTTCTTTTTCCAGATCCTTTGAATACACCGTCAGGAGCTGGCTCATGTTTTCATCGGAAATGGCTTGTACTGTTCTTCCATCTTCTGCTATTCTTGTTCCTATGGAAACTTCTGCCTCCTGCAGTTCTTCTATTTCATGTGCCAGTATTGTGGTAGCTTCCACGCAATCATCTTCTAACAGACTATTGGTTAGTTCACTGATTGAATTATAGGTAATTATTAACAGAATTCCGATACTGATGACAAAAATACATATTACTAACATTCCAATTTTAATTCCTAATTTCCCCCTACGTTTTTCCATAAACTTTACCTCTCTTGTCCCCCAAAAGTGTTGTTTTAAAACGCCTTACTCCTATTCATTTAGATAATTTATGCTTCATTTCCTTTACTTTATCATTTATTTTCCAAAAAAACAACAATTTATAGATTATTAGAGATATTTTTCTTAATTTTCATACTTTTATGGCGTATTATATTTATTTAATCAATATTCTATCAAATTATTCTGTTTTTATCTATCATCCTATTTATTCCAACATATTATCAATTTTTGTCATTTCTAATCTTATATAATCGCATACAATTCTTATTTTTGTATCTATTATCTGCTTTTCATCGAATCCAAGTCTGCTGTTATTAATGTCGTTCACCAACTCAAGTGCAATTATCTGTGCCTTCAGCAATTCTGTTTTCAACCCTTCCAACTGTATTTCTTCACTTTGATTCATACTATACTACATCTCTCCCCTTTTTATTCTCCAAAACAGCGCTTTATGCTATTCATATTATCATATTCCGCCTCTACATGCTATGTATTTTATCCTTTTCTATTTCTATATTAGATATAATCTGAAACATAGGTGGTGAAAATATGGATGGAAAAAAATTAGGCCAATATTTAAAGGAACTACGAAAATCCTACGGTTATACGCAGGAATATTTCGCATCACATCTGGAT
>JAEWWQ010000319.1 GCA_023458855.1 Bacillota bacterium | reverse complement strand
AACAGAGAAGATATTCTGGTAAAGGCCAAAAATGATTATTCCGATTTGGAGATTGCATATAATGAAGCAAGGACTTTTCAATCCGGAGCGGAAGGTGCGATAAAAAATGGTGCAACGATGAAATCAGCAGAACTGGAGAGTGAGGCAAGTCAGGCGCAGGCAGAGAGTGCAGCCAGATTATTAGAAGAAGCCAAAAAAGGTATTACTGCAGATTTTTCGGGTGTCATTACAAAAGTGAATGCAATTGCAGGCGGACCGGCGATTGACGGAACAGAACTTCTGACACTGGAAAGTAATGAAAATGTAAAAGTAGAGATTTCGGTATCGAAATATGATCTTGTAAATCTGAAAGAGAATCAGAAAGCAGATATTACGATTAACGGAAATAGCTATACAGGTACGGTAAGTAAGATCAATCACGTAGCTATACCAAATTCGGCAGGAACACCAATGGTAACTGTAGAAGTACATATTGAAGACGGAGATGAGAATATATACCTTGGGATAGAAGCAAAAGTAGTGATTCATACCAAAGAAGCGAAAG
The DNA here is from genome assembly GCA_023458855.1 of Bacillota bacterium. GTDB lineage: Bacteria > Bacillota > Clostridia > Lachnospirales > Lachnospiraceae > SZUA-378. Next base: position 8,026 of record JAEWWQ010000319.1, on the reverse strand, counting down.
ATGTGTTAATTGCGCCGATCGAGTCTGTTAACGCAGATACAAAAGGCGACTTCTGCTATGTAGTGCAGGATGGAATCGTAGTAAGAAAACCAGTAACAATTGGTATTTCTTCTGATGATTATACAGAAATTGTTGAAGGATTATCAGAAGGAGATCAGATTATTGCCACCTTACCGAACGGTGTGGCAGAAGGTTCAAAGGTTAGTGCAATTTCGGGAACAGAGATAACAACAGAGGCAGCAGCGAAGGAATAGGAGATTATAAAATGTCACAATTTTGGGAATATATCAAGATTGCTGTTATGAATATTAAGAGCAATAAGGGGCGCTCTGTTTTGACCATGCTCGGAATCATCATAGGTATTTCTTCTGTTATTATGCTTATCTCGATCGGTAATGGAGTAAAGGGTCAGATCAACGACGAACTGAATCAGATGTCGGGGGGCTTGTTATATTTACAGATCAATTCAAACAAGAATAAATCTAATATTGAATTTGGGCAGGCTGATTTTGATGCTATATGTGAGAAAGTTGCCAATGTAAAAGGTGTAACGCCTGCTTATCAGATGAATGGCGTTGTATCAGGCAGAAAAGGAACTTTTGACGGATATGTTTCGGGCGGTAACGAATGGTTGGAATTTTCTACCAATGACAAGATTATAAAGGGAAGATATTTTACAAAAGACGAATATGAATCGGCAAGAAAAGTATGTGTCATCACAGAGGCAACAGCAAAAAAAGTATTTGGAACAACGAATGTCGTAGGTATGGATTTAGAAGTATCAATGTATAATTCGTCACAGCAGCTAACGATAGTTGGGATAAGAGCAGATAGTGCTTCCTCCTTAATGAGCATGATGGGATATTCCGATATGGTACAGGTGGAGATGCCGATTAGTGTAATGGGAGCAGCATATGGATTTTACATAGAAGGTTTTGACGGTTTTTATATCGAAGCCATGGCTCCGGAAAACTCTTCGCAAATCGCACAGGACAGTATCCGTCTGATGGAAGCAAGACATAATGTACGTGGAGAGAGCATGTTCCAGATGCAATCCTTCGAGGACCAGATGTCGGAGATTAATTCGGTTATGGGTGCTATCACAGTTTTTGTATCTTTTGTTGCAGCGATTTCTTTGCTCGTAGGGGGGATCGGGGTCATGAATATCATGCTGGTATCGGTAACGGAAAGGACGAGGGAGATTGGAATCAGAAAAGCACTTGGGGCAAGAACCAATTCCATTTTGCTTCAATTCCTGTCGGAATCGGCGATTATTACACTTTTGGGAGGAATAATAGGAATTTTGCTAGGGACGTTAGGAGCCTACGCAATCTGTTCTGCGATTCATTTTAGGGCGGACATCAGACTATCAACAATATTGATTGCGACACTGTTTTCCTCTGGCGTAGGCATCTTCTTTGGTATCTATCCTGCAAAAAAGGCAGCCAAGTTAAGTCCGATTGAAGCATTGCGCCATGAATAACTATAACTTGCACTTTGTTCAAATTTAAGTATAATAAAGATTAAGAGCACCTACTCTGTAGGTGCTTTTTAAACTTACTGGATTTGGAGTATAGATAGATGGAAGTAGAATTTGACGTTAAAATTAGATCTGGAGACTTATATGATTATATGCTGTATCATACCTATTCGGGTTTTGTGGGTATTTTCGGGACGATTGTCGGAATCCTGCTGGTCGTCAATTTTTTTATGAATGGTGGTTTTATCTCTGCAATTGCCGGAGTAGTTATCATACTATATCTGCCGTGGACGCTTTTCCTGAAAGCACAGCAACAGGCACAGAATACACCGGCATTTAAGAAACCTCTTCATTATAAGATGACAGAAGAAGGAATAGAAATATCTCAGGATGGAGAAGTCCAGCATCAGGCATGGGCTGATATGTTAAAGGCAGTTTCTACAGGGAAAAGTATCATCGTATATACTTCCAAGGTAAATGCTTCAATATTTCCCAAAAGGGATCTGGGAGAAAAAACAGTGGCAGTGATAGAGATGATTTCAACAAATATGCCGCCTCAAAAGGTAAAAATCAAAGCGTAGCGGCAACGGAGAATACAGAACATGGTTATTGAGACGTGGAAAGCAGAGGAGACCTTTGCGTTAGGAAAAAAAATTGGCGAACAGGCAGAAGCAGGGCAGGTATATACTCTGAATGGGGACCTTGGAGTTGGAAAAACGGTCTTTACACAGGGAGTAGCGAAAGGGCTGGGTATTGAAGAACCTATTTGCAGTCCTACTTTTACCATTGTGCAAGTGTATGAGGAGGGCAGGCTTCCGTTTTACCATTTTGATGTATACCGAATCGGTGATGTGGAAGAGATGGAAGAAATTGGATATGAAGATTATTTTTACGGCAATGGTGTTTGTATGATAGAGTGGGCAAACCTGATCACAGAGATTTTACCGGATACCTATAAGCAGGTTACTATCGAAAAAGATTTGAAAAAAGGATTTGACTATCGTAAAATAACGATTGTGTAAGATAATATTAAAATAGATTGAGGTTAATATAAATGAAGATATTGGCGTTGGACAGTTCAGGATTAACAGCCTCCCTTGCTGTTGTAGAAGATGATAATCTGATTGCAGAATATACGATACAATACAAGAAGACACATTCACAGACCCTGTTACCGATGTTGGATGAAATTACAAAAATGATTGAGCTGGATATGCACACAATTGACGCAATTGCGGTGGCAGCAGGACCAGGTTCTTTTACCGGACTTCGAATCGGTTCAGCAACAGCGAAAGGGCTGGGTCTTGCTTTAAAAAAACCTTTAATTGGAATTCCGACATTAGAGGGGCTGGCATATAATATGTATGCCACAAATCTGTTGGTATGTCCGATTATGGACGCAAGGCGCGGACAAGTATATACAGGAATCTATGAATTTACCGAGAAATCAACAGATTCAGCAGGCAGGGATATGATGTATCAGTTGCAGATAATTGAAGAACAATGTGCAATCACAATGGATGAATTGATAGAAAAGCTGAATAAAATAGGCAGAAGTGTTATTTTTGTAGGCGATGCTATTCCTGTATTTTCGGAAAAGATAGCAGATGGATTGAAAGTGCCATATCACTTTGCACCGGCACATCGAAACAGGCAGAGTGCGGCTTCCATCGCAACACTTGCCCAAAATTATTATCTGGAAGGTAAGGTGCAAAATGCCAGAGAACATCAGCCTGATTATCTGAGGATGTCTCAGGCTGAGAGAGAAAGAATGGAAAAAAATCAACATGATACAATATAGAAAGATGCAGGAAAAAGATGTAAGAGAAGTGGCTAGGGTTGAAGAAGAAACATTTTCCATGCCATGGTCTGCCAGTGCTTTTCTGGAAATGATAGAAGCAGAATACGCTTATTATATGGTAGCGGAAGATGGTGATGAGATCATTGGAAGCTGTGGATTGCGTAATATTGCCGGAGAAGGAGAAATAACCAATGTGGTTATCAGACCGGAATACCGTAATAAGGGAATTGGAACAAATATGTTATGTAAACTTATTGAAAGCGGAGAAAAAATGGGTGCCCGGGAATTTACACTAGAGGTCAGAGAGAGTAATAAGTCTGCCATTCATGTATATGAAAAACTCGGATTTTTACCGGAGGGTATTCGAAAAAATTTTTATGAAAAGCCATGTGAAAATGCTGTTATTATGTGGAAGCGATAGGAACAATTACCACTAGGTTTACAGAACTACAATGCGTATAATGAAGACGTAGAGGAACCGTAATGTGAACTTAGGAGGAAGAACGATGCGTATTTATTCAGAACAACAGGAATTGCAGGAAGTAGTATGTAATATGTGCCAGAGGCACCTTAAGGTGGAAAACGGAATTTTAAAGGAGGGGTGCTGCAGTATAGAGCAGCATTTTGGATATTTTTCAAAAAGAGACGGTCAAATGGAAAAGTTTGATCTGTGTGAAGAGTGCTACGAAAAACTTACGAAAGTATTGAAGATTCCGGCAGAAACAGAAGAAATGAAAGAATTATTATAAAATGGCGAACAAGTTCGCCTTGGAAGAATGGAATTTTTATATTCAAAATAAAAGTAAATGAGGTTTATAAATGTTAGATGTATGTTTACTTGGGACTGGGGGAATGATGCCTCTTCCATACCGCTGGCTGACTGCGTTAATGACCCGATATAATGGTAAAAATGTTTTAATTGATTGCGGAGAAGGAACCCAGATAGCCATGAAGGAAAAAGGCTGGAGTCCGAAACCAATAGATGTGATTTGTTTTACCCATTTTCATGCCGACCATATAAGTGGTTTGCCGGGAATGCTGTTAACAATGGGAAATGCGGAACGTACAGAGCCCTTGACGCTGATTGGACCAAAAGGACTGACAAGAGTTGTGAGTGCATTAAGAGTAATAGCACCAGAGCTCCCATTTTTGTTGAATTGCGTAGAGATAACAGAGGCAGAACAGACATTTCATTTTGATGGATTTCGGATTGAAGCTTTTAAAGTGAATCACAATGTTTTATGCTATGGCTATAGCATTGTAATCGACAGAATAGGAAAGTTTCAGATTGAGAAGGCAATCGAACTTGGAATTGATAAGCGGTACTGGAATAAACTTCAAAAGGGTGAGATTGTAAAGATAGAAGATCATATTTATACGCCGGATATGGTGTTGGGCAGTCCCAGGAAAGGATTGAAGCTGACTTATTGCACAGATACAAGACCTACCGAGAGTATCGTAAAGAATGCGCAAAATGCTGACTTATTCATATGCGAAGGGATGTACGGCGAAATAGATAAAACAGACAAAGCAAAGGAGCATAAGCATATGACATTTTTTGAAGCCGCAGAACTTGCAAAAAATGCAGATGTGGAGCAGCTTTGGCTGACACATTTCAGTCCTTCACTGACACATCCGGAAGAATATATGAATGATGTAAAAAAGATATTTAAGAATGCAATCGCAGGCAAAGATGGTAAGACAGCAGAACTCGTATTTAAAGAAGAGTAGAGTCACAGGGGGAATTTATGGGGCGTTTGAAAGAAGCAAAAGGGATAATAATATTAATTATTGTAATTGGGTTAATTATCGGTTACTATTTTTATTTGTCTAATAGAACAGTGACGCAGACAGAAGAATCAGCACAGCCGACTGCAGTACAGACTGTTTTATTGGATAATCTTGAAATTTCATATCCTCCATCACCGAAAGAAGTGGTGAAATTTTATTGCGAGATTACAAAATGTTTCTACAACGAAAAATATACAGAAGAAGAACTGAAGGCGTTGGCATTAAAAATCAGAGAACTCTATGACGATGAGCTGGTAGCAAATCAATCTGAGGAGCAATATCTGACTGATCTGAAGGCTGACATAGATAGTTTTGCTGAAAAAAAATGTACCATATCAAGTTATTCAACATCTTCCAGCATGGATGTAGAGTATTTTTCGGCGGATGGATTTGAATTTGCAAAACTGTACTGCATGTTCACATTAAGGCAGGGGACAGAACTGAAATTTACAACGGAACGATTTCTATTGAGAAAGGACGATGAAGGCCATTGGAAAATCTACGGATGGGAACTGGCTGATACGAACGAAAATGAATAAGGAAGATATATTGATACTGGGAATAGAGAGTTCCTGTGACGAAACCGCCGCAGCAGTTGTTAAAAACGGCCGGGAAGTATTATCAAATGTAATCTCATCTCAAATTGCGCTCCATACATTGTATGGGGGCGTTGTACCGGAAATTGCTTCAAGAAAGCATATTGAAAAAATCAATCAGGTAATTGAGGAAGCATTACAAGAGGCAAATGTTACTTTACAGGATATTACGGCAATTGCAGTTACGTATGGTCCGGGACTTGTAGGTGCACTTTTGGTAGGTGTATCGGCAGCAAAAGCAATCAGCTTTGCTTCGGGCATTCCATTGATTGGAGTTCATCATATAGAAGGTCATATCAGCGCAAATTATATTGAAAATAAAGAATTGGAACCACCATATGTATGCCTTGTTGTCTCCGGTGGGCATTCGCATCTCGTAGTTGTCAGGGACTATGGAAAATATGAAATTATTGGAAGAACAAGGGATGACGCCGCAGGAGAAGCCTTTGACAAGGTGGCACGGGCTATAGGATTAGGATATCCGGGCGGACCTAAAATAGATAAATTATCCAAAGAGGGGGACCCGGAGGCAATTCATTTTCCAAGGGCCAAAGTAGATGGTTCCGCATATGACTTCAGTTTTAGCGGATTAAAGTCAGCAGTACTGAATTATTTGAACGGATGCCGAATGAAGGGAGAAGAGATCAACAGAGCAGATATTGCGGCTTCTTTTCAAAAAGCAGTTGTAGACGTATTGGTGGAACATTCTTTGGGAGCAGTGAAGGAATATCATTTTCATAAATTTGCAATTGCGGGTGGTGTTGCATCAAATTCAACATTACGAAATGCATTTGCAAGAGCTTGTGACGGAGAAGGAATAGAATTCTATCATCCATCCCCGGTGTTCTGTACAGATAATGCAGCTATGATAGGAACGGCAGGATATTATGAATATCTTGCCGGAACCAGAAGCGGATATGATTTGAATGCGGTACCGAATCTGAAACTGGGAGAGCGTTAGTATGGGAAATGCAATCAGGTCTTTGGAGATAATTAAAATCACATTATGAACTTGGATGGAACAGGTATGGATGAAAGAAATATAGCAGTAATTTTAGCAGCCGGACAAGGCAGGAGAATGCAGACAAACCAGAAAAAGCAATTTCTGTTGTTGGAAGATAAGCCGGTACTTTATTATTCTCTAAGGACATTTGAACAGACAGAATGTATTACAGATATTATTGTTGTGGCAGGATGTGGTGAAGAAGCATATGTACAGAGTGAGATTGTAGAACGGTTTCAGTTTTCCAAGGTAAGAGCTGTTGTGGAAGGCGGAAAGGAACGTTACCATTCTGTATATAATGGTCTGCAGGCAATAACGAAACTCTTATTGGATACCAAATGTAGATGTTATGTCTGGATTCACGATGCTGCAAGACCATTTATAGATAAGGATATCTTATATCGGGTACTAGCCTGTGTAAGAGAGGAAAAGGCATGCGTTGTTGGGATGCCAGCAAAGGATACGGTAAAGATTGCAGATGAAAGTGGTTATATTAGAACAACGCCAAACCGCAATTCAGTATGGATTATCCAGACCCCGCAAGTATTTGAATGCGGATTGGTGAATCAGGCATATACAAAATTAATGGAAGAAGAAAACACCTTACAGGAAAGAGGAATTGTTGTCACAGATGATGCAATGGTAGTAGAAACATTTACTAATATAAAGATAAAGCTAATAGAAGGTGATTATAAGAACCTTAAAATCACGACACCTGAGGACCTTCAAATTGCCCGTGTTTTCAGGAAAAATCAGACATAAAAAAATATTTAAAAAAGTTCCGAAATCTTATTGACATAAAAAAATAAAGATGATAAAATATCACTTGTCGCTGCTGAGTGATATACTTATAACAACAAAGTACGACAGAGAATATTGAAGTAATTTTGATGTTTTCAATAGCAATAGTTATATTATGGAGAGGTATCGAAGTGGTCATAACGAGGCGGTCTTGAAAACCGTTTGTCCGCAAGGGCGCATGGGTTCGAATCCCATCCTCTCCGTTTCTTTATGCTTAGGCTTTTGGAGAAGTACCCAAGAGGTTGAAGGGGCTCCCCTGGAAAGGGAGTAGATCGTTAATAGCGATGCGAGGGTTCGAATCCCTCCTTCTCCGCTGGTTAGAAAAATATAAAAAACATGTTGACAAGATGTCGAATGATGTGATAATATATTCAAGCTGACCGATACAAATAAATGAGAAACTTTCATAAAGAAAAGTTAGCAAAATGAACCTTGAAAAGGAAATGAAAGACAAGCGGATCGAAAGAAAAGCGAGTCGGAATTTCTAGGAAAAATGATTCCTAAACAGTAATGCAACCCTGAAAATTCTATAAAAGAATTTCAGAGAAATAAAA
>JAEWWQ010000318.1 GCA_023458855.1 Bacillota bacterium | reverse complement strand
GTGCTATATTGAGTGTTGCTATGGTAGCTACTATGTTAGTAGGATGCGGTAGCAGCGAAAAAGCTACAACGGAAACAGCTCCGGCAGAAGCAGCTGCGACAGAGGCAGTTACAGAGGCAGCTACAACAGAAGCCGCAGCTTCTGAAAGTTCAGCAGATGGTTACGAACTTGCTCTTGTTACAGATTTAGGAACAATTGATGACAAATCATTTAATCAGGGTGCATGGGAAGGCTTAAAGAAATATGCTGATGAGAACGGTATTTCTTATAAATATTACCAGCCACAGGAAGGAACAACAGATTCCTATATTGAAACAATCGGTCTTGCAGTGGAAGGCGGCGCAAAATTAGTAGTTTGTCCAGGATACTTATTTGAGGAGCCTGTTTACACAGTTCAGGAAAAATATCCGGATGTGACATTTATTTTATTGGATGGTGAACCGCACAATGCAGACTACTCAGACTACAAAACTGGTGATAATGTAATGGCTATCCTTTTCCAGGAGGATCAACCGGGATATCTGGCAGGATACGCTGCAGTGAAAGATGGTATGACAAAACTTGGTTTCATGGGCGGTATGGCTGTACCAGCAGTAGTTCGTTATGGATATGGTTTCGTTCAGGGAGCTGACGCAGCGGCAGCCGAAATGGGTGTTGATGTTACAGTTATGTATAATTACACAGGTGCGTTTGCAGCTACTCCGGAAGCACAGGCTATGGCAGCTTCCTGGTATCAGAATGGAACAGAAGTCATCTTTGGATGCGGTGGTGCAGTTGGTAACTCAGTAATGGCAGCTGCTGAAGAAGCAAATGCAAAGGTTATTGGCGTTGATGTTGATCAGTCTCCAGAATCTGCAACAGTTATTACATCAGCTATGAAATTCTTATCTAATGCAGTATATGATGGGGTAAAAGCTTACTACGATGGAACATTCCCAGGTGGTGCCACAACAACATTTACAGCTGAAAACGATGGTATCGGTCTTCCAATGGATACCTCTAAATTTGATAAATTCACACAGGAAGAGTATGATGCTCTTTATAAAAAATTAGCAGCTGGTGAAGTTAAGATCAATAATTCAACAGAAGATACAACAACAGCAGATCTTACATTGACGAATACTAAAGTTTCATTTGTTGAATAGTTGACAGAATAGATTTTAGAAATATTATTTTATGACTCAGAATGGGGTGCCGTTATTCCTAGTGGCATCCCATTTAAAAATAAGCAGGGGGTCTACCTATGGATTACGTGATTGAGATGTTAAACATAACAAAAGAATTTCCGGGAATTATTGCAAATGATGATATTACGTTGCAATTAAAAGCAGGCGAGATTCATGCATTGTTAGGTGAAAATGGCGCTGGAAAATCAACATTGATGAGTGTACTTTTCGGGTTATATCAACCGGAAAAGGGTAAGATTAAAGTAAAAGGTAAGGAAGTACAGATAAGGGGACCTCTTGATGCAAATGATCTAGGAATTGGAATGGTACACCAGCATTTTAAGCTGGTACATAATTTTACAGTATTACAGAATATTGTATTAGGAATTGAAACGACAAAGGGCGGATTTCTGAAGATGGAGGAAGCCAGAAAAAAGGTAGTTGAATTAAGCGAAAAGTATAGTCTTTTTGTTGATCCCGATGCATTTATCAGTGACATCACTGTCGGTATGCAGCAGAGGGTCGAAATTCTGAAGATGTTATATCGTGATAACGATATTTTAATTTTTGATGAACCAACAGCCGTATTGACACCACAGGAAATTGACGAGTTAATGCAGATTATGAGAGAATTGAAGGCTGAAGGAAAATCTATTTTATTTATCACACATAAGTTGAATGAAATCAAGGCGGTTGCAGATCGATGTTCTGTTTTACGCCGTGGAAAGTATATAGGCTCTGTAAATGTTGCTGATACAGATAAGCAGGCAATGTCAGAAATGATGGTAGGAAGAAAAGTAGACCTGACCATAGAGAAAGCAGAGGCAAAGCCTGCAGATGTTGTTTTAAAAGTTGATAATCTTAGTGTTAAGGCAAAACATGAAGGACATACTAAAAATCTTGTAGATCAAGTCAGCTTTGAAGTACGTAAGGGAGAAATTGTATGTATAGCAGGTATTGATGGAAATGGACAAACCGAATTGGTACATGCAATTACGGGATTAGACACGATTTCGGAGGGAAGTATTTTCCTGAACGGAGAAGATGTCACAAAGAGAAGTATCCGTTACAAAAATACGCATGGTATGTCCCATATTCCTGAAGACAGACATAAACACGGACTGGTATTGGATTATAATCTTGCTTATAACCTGGTGTTACAACAGTATTTCCAGAAAGAATTCAATAAGCATGGATTCATTCGAAATGATAAGGTAAATGAATATGCCGATTTATTGATTGAACAATTTGATATCCGAAGCGGTCAGGGAAGAGAAACGCTGACCAGGAGCATGTCAGGTGGCAACCAGCAAAAGGCTATTGTAGCGAGAGAAATTATGAAAAAGCCTGATGTTATGCTGGCAGTTCAACCTACAAGGGGTCTTGATGTGGGTGCTATTGAGTATATCCATAAAGAGTTAGTAAAACAAAGAGATGCCGGCTGTGCGATTCTTTTGGTTTCTTTGGAGCTGGATGAAGTAATGAATCTAAGTGACCGGATTTTAGTTATGTTTGAAGGCAGCATTGTTGCTGATCTGGATCCGAAAAAAGTAACGGTACAGGAATTGGGATTGTATATGGCAGGCTCAAAGAGAGAAGGTGACAGCAATGAAAAATAAAAGAATAATTGATTTCTCCGGAGCAATGTCTTCTGTTTTTGCCATCATTATAGGTCTCATAGTCGGTCTTATCATATTATTGCTATGTAACAGTCAACAGGCATTACCTGGATTTACTACTATTTTAACCGGTTCTCTGACACATGGCATGAAAGGCGTCGGACAAGTATTTTATTACGCAACAGCAATTATTTTAACAGGTCTGTCTGTTGGATTTGCATTTAAGACAGGATTATTTAACATTGGTGCCAGCGGACAATTTATTGTGGGCGGCTTCGGAGCAGTATTCGTAGGTATTATGTTTAAAAATCTCGGTGGTGTTCATTGGTTGGTCGCGTTACTGGCAAGTGTATTATTTGGGGCGATATGGGGATTGGTACCCGGACTTTTAAAAGCATATTTTAATGTAAATGAAGTTATTGCATCCATTATGATGAATTACATCGGTATGTATGCTGTTAACTGGATTGTAAAAGGGTATAAGCCATTATTCAATAATTTAAGAAATGAATCAAAAAACATTCTTGAAACAGCACAAATTCCAAAGATGGGGCTGGATAAGTTGTTTCCGGGTTCCAGTGTAAATGGTGGATTTATCATTGCAGTTCTGGTCGTAATTCTTATTTATATAGTTTTAAACAAAACTACGTTTGGTTATGAATTAAAAGCAGTTGGTTTTAATAAAGATGCCAGTAAATATGCAGGAATTAATGAGAAGAAGAGCATTATGCTGTCCATGATGATTGCAGGTGCTATTTCAGGGCTTGCCGGAGGATTATTATACCTGGCAGGTACGGGAAAACATATTGAAATTGTTGATACATTAGCTTCTGAAGGATTCAATGGTATTTCAGTAGCACTGCTTGGTGTATGTCATCCAATCGGAATTTTATTTGCCGGATTATTCATAGCATATCTGACTGCAGGTGGTTTTTATTTGCAGCTATTTGAATTCTCTACAGAAATCATTGACATTATTATAGCAGTTATTATTTATTTTAGTGCTTTTGCATTAATGGTAAAAACATTACTGGCGAGATTCAGGCCAAAGAAAGAAATAGAGGATAAATCTTCAGGTAAAGGAACTAAAACTGATATAGGAGGTAGTAAAGCATGAGTGTAGTATATTTTATTTTTCAACAGACTATGTTTTTTGCCATCCCTCTTTTGATTGTAGCTTTAGGCGGAATGTTTTCAGAACGAAGTGGAATCATTAATATTGCACTCGAAGGTATTATGACTATGGGAGCATTTACGGGTATCTTATTTTTGAACTTGACTGGCAGTTCTATGGGCGGACAGGGACAATTACTGTTAGCTATTATCATATCCATGGTAACAGGTGGTGTATTTGCACTTTTTCATGCATATGCTGCGATTAATATGAAGGCTGATCAGACCATCAGCGGTACAGCACTTAATATGTTCGCACCTGCATTTGCAATTTTTGTAGCCAGAATTATTCAAGGAGTACAGCAGATTCAGTTTGCAAATACGTTTAGAATAGAATCTGTGCCGGTATTAGGAAGCATTCCTGTAATCGGGGCATTATTCTTTAAGAACACTTATATAACTACCTATATCGGTATTGCAATTTTAATTTTTTCAACAGTTTTATTATATAAAACAAGATTCGGACTTAGACTGCGTTCCTGCGGAGAACATCCACAGGCAGCAGATGCTGCCGGAATTAATGTTTATCGTATGCAATATGCCGGCGTTATCATTTCTGGTATGCTTGGCGGATTAGGAGGACTTGTTTTTGTAGTTCCAACATCCACGAACTTTAATGCAACTGTGTCGGGATATGGATTTCTAGCTTTGGCAGTATTGATTTTTGGTCAATGGAAACCTGTAAAAATAATGTGGGCTTCTTTATTTTTTGGTTTAACGAAGGCAATTGCAGCATCTTATTCCGGGATTCCTTTCTTAAGCAATCTTGGGATTCCAAGTTACCTGTTTAAGATGATTCCTTATATTGCTACATTAATTGTATTAATATTTACATCCAAAAATTCTCAGGCACCTCGTGCGGAAGGTATCCCTTATGATAAGGGTGCAAGGTAGAACTTTATAGAATAAATATCTTTGATAAGGAGTTCATATGGATAATCAGACATTAATTAAATTCGCATTGGAAGCCAGAGAGTATGCATATGCGCCATATTCTGATTTTTGTGTGGGTGCAGCACTTCTAACTAAAGATGGTAAGATATTTACAGGATGTAATATAGAGAATGCAAGTTATACGCCTACCAATTGTGCTGAAAGAACAGCCTTTTTTAAAGCTATCAGTGAGGGAGAACGAGAGTTTTCGGCAATCGCAGTCGTAGGCGGTCAAAGAGGAAGCGTTTCAGGGTATGCAGCTCCTTGCGGAGTATGCAGACAAGTTATGATGGAATTTTGTGATCCTGCTACTTTTAAGGTCGTGGTAGCGATTTCTGAACAGGAGTATGCAGAGTATACATTGGAAGAGATGCTGCCAATGGGATTTGGACCGAAAAACTTGAGTCAAAAAAATGAAAAAAGATAGACAAAGCTTTGGTAAAAGTTGTAGAATACATGATGTGCTTTAATATTTTTCCCACATATAAACGAAAAATGTGTTTGTTAGATTTCGTTAATAAAAAAATAGGAGGTATGGGAGATGTTAGAAAAGTTTTTCAAGTTATCAGAAAACAAAACAGATGTTAAGACAGAAGTAATGGCTGGTATTACAACATTCATGACAATGGCTTATATTCTGGCAGTAAACCCAAATATCCTTTCCGCTTCAGGAATGGATGCAAATGCAGTATTAATTGCAACAGCACTCGCTTCATTTGTAGGTACCATGTTAATGGCATTATTAGCCAATTATCCATTTGCATTAGCTCCTGGTATGGGCTTAAATGCTTATTTTGCGTATACAGTTGTATTAAGCATGGGATATTCCTGGCAGCTTGCCTTGTTAGCAGTATTTGTTGAGGGTATTATTTTTATTATTCTTTCCTTAACAAATGTGCGTGAAGCAATCTTCAATGCAATTCCAATGACCTTAAAATCAGCAGTTAGTGTTGGTATTGGTCTGTTTATTGCATTTATTGGATTACAAAATGCAAAATTAGTTGTTAATAATGATGCAACATTAGTATCATTCCAGACATTTAAGGGAGAGTTATTCAGCTCTGTTGGAATAGGTGCACTTCTTACTTTGATTGGTGTTTTAATTACTGCAATTCTTTTAATTAAAAATGTCAAAGGAGGCATTTTATTCGGCATTATTATTACCTGGGTACTTGGTATTATCTGTGAAATAGCCGGAATCTATGTTCCTAATCCAGATGCAGGTATGTACTCTGTTATTCCGAGTGGTTTGGTAAGCTTTGATTTCAGTGCACTTGGAAACACATTCGGACAAGTATTTACAGCAGGATTTTCAAGTATAAAGATCCTTGATTTTATTGTTGTTATGTTTTCCTTCTTATTTGTAGATTTGTTCGATACATTGGGAACTTTAATTGGTGTTTCATCAAAAGCGGATATGTTAGATAAAGACGGTAAGTTGCCTAGAATTAAGGGAGCCTTATTGGCAGATGCGATTGCTACAAGTATTGGTGCTATTTTTGGAACTTCTACAACAACTACATACGTAGAAAGTGCTTCCGGTGTTACAGAGGGCGGTAGAACTGGTTTAACGGCTGTAGTGACAGGACTATTATTTTTACTTGCAGTTATTTTCTCTCCTCTGTTTTTGGCAATTCCTTCCTTTGCAACAGCACCGGCTTTAATTATTGTTGGATTCTATATGATGGGAGCAGTAGTTAAGATAGATTTTAATGATATGACAGATGCGATTCCAGCTTTCCTTTGCATAATTTCTATGCCATTGTTATACAGTATTTCAGAAGGTATTTCATTCGGCGTTGTTTCATGGACATTAATCAACTTATTAACGGGAAATGCGAAAGAGAAGAAGATTAGTGCTTTGATGTATGTTTTAACAGTTTTATTTATACTAAAATATATTTTCTTATAATTTATCAGCTTATATTTAAGATGGAGGTAGTGTATGCTGCATTATCTCTGTCTTAAATAAATAGGAATCAAGTTTGAAAAAACTGATTATATAGAAAGGTATACATATGGACATTTTAAATGATTTAAAAAAATTATTAGAAAATCAAGAAATGAAAAAAGAAGATCCTCAGTTAGAACAGGAAAAACGTTTTTTAAGTGAGGCAGCTGCAAAACTGAGCAGTGCAAAAAATGTTACATCTATTCAGGG
The DNA here is from genome assembly GCA_023458855.1 of Bacillota bacterium. Taxonomy (GTDB): domain Bacteria; phylum Bacillota; class Clostridia; order Lachnospirales; family Lachnospiraceae; genus SZUA-378. The sequence continues at coordinate 241 of JAEWWQ010000318.1, read as the reverse complement.
ATACGATCCTAGAGAAATGGCACTTTTTTTAGAAAGACCAATCGGGGAAATAAAAGAAATCATGGGCGGAGAATGGGCAGAAATGGCAGATTCTGATTTTTCTACTTTTCTGTATATAATGACAAAGAAAATAAATAAATCAAATTCTTTACTTAACTGGCATTAAAAGTAAAGATTGGATTTGTTACTTATAAATAAGGGAAAAGCTGGCGATACATATCTATGTGTCGCTATTTTTAAC
>JAEWWQ010000317.1 GCA_023458855.1 Bacillota bacterium | reverse complement strand
AGACGCACAGGACTTAAAATCCTGCGGGACTTATACTCCCGTACCGGTTCGATTCCGGTCGCCGGCAGTATAGCGAATCTATGATTCGCATTGGAAGAAACCTTGTTTCTTAACATAAAAAGTGCTCCAGACATTGATAAGATAATGCCTGGAGCATTTTTTTGCCAAATTTTGTATATTGTTTCATTATTAGTTACAGTTTATTCTTAGGTTAGATATAGTTCTTCTTGACATCTGTAGAGAAATCATGAAAAATAGGGAATATATTTAGGAAAAGAATAAATAGCCAATCACATATTGTTGATCAGAGGAGAAAAAATTGTTAAAAGTAGTAATCGCAGATGATGAAGAAAAAGTATGTAAACTAATTAAATATTTAATTGACTGGGAAGCAATGGGGATGGAATTAGCGGCCATTGTTAATGATGGAAAGAAAGCTTATGAAGCAATTATTGAGCATCAGCCCGATATTGTCATTACAGATATACGCATGCCTACCTATGACGGAATAGAATTGATCAGGAAAACAAAAGAGCTATATCCTAATATATATTTTATAATTATAAGTGGGTATAGCCAGTTCGAATATGCACAGCAGGCAATAAAGTACGGTGTTGAAAATTACTTGCTCAAGCCGTTAAAAAAGAAAGAGCTGCATGAGACATTGAGTAAGATTATTGAAAAGAAAAATTCAATGAATATGGAGTTGTCTGAAAGAGAAGAACTACGGGAAAAATTACATTCTTCAGAAGCAAAGAACAATCGAAAGTTTATTTCGGAAGTGCTCTCCTCTTCCAATCCACTTCTTCTTCAGAAAAGTTTAGAGGAAATAAATGCAGAGTATAGCTGCCATTTCAGAGAGGGTAATTATGCGGTCATTAATGCCAGGCCATTCTTAAAAAGTGCGAAAATGGATTCTGAGTCTTATGCTTTATTACTATCCAAGATACAGACGATTTTTGAAGAAAAAATAGAAAGTGAATGTAAGGAATTAATTACAGCAATATATGATGGAGAAATTATTTGCCTGTTAAATCTGGGAGATGCATCATTGACATTAATTAAAAAGAGATTAAATATGCTCCGGATTGATGTAGGAAACCTAAAAGCCATATTTGGAGAATTTGATATGGTAATAGGGTTAAGCAATATGTATGATGGCATTAGTTACTGTCTGGAGGCTATGCTTCAGGCGAAAACGGCTATTTTGAACAGAGTACTGTTTACAGCACCCTATATTATAGAATATGCGGAATGCAAAGAAGCGGTAATTAAGGTTGAAGATATCTTTAGCGCAGCAGACAGAAAACATTTGATTTCTTTGGTCGAGCTCATGGATATTAATGGAGTGCTGGAAGAGATCAACAGGGTGGCAGAGGCAATTGGAAAACAGAAGGATCATCTGGATGGAGAGTTGATTTTCAGGATTTATGCAGAGCTAATTGCTACTTTACTTTTTGCAGCGAAAAATTATATGGTTAATTATGTATTGCCTGCACAAATGTTTTTTGAAGATAAGTATAAAATGTTTCTCACATATCACGAGGTTTTTGAATGGCTGGACAGAAATATTAAGGAACAGATGGAAAAGTATCTGGAAAGTAAAAAAGAGCTGAATAGTATTCCTATCAGACAGGCAAAACAATATATTTATGATAATTATAATAAAGCAATTAGTTTAGAAAATGTAAGTCATGCAGTTGGATTTAATCCGGCATATTTTTCATCGTTATTTAAAAAGGAGACAGGAAAAAGTTTTACAGAATATTTGCTGGAAGTAAGAGTACAAAATGCAAAACAATACCTGACGCAGACAAATATGGAGATTGCAGATATTTCTACAGAAATAGGATATTCGGATGTAAAGTATTTTTCCAAAATTTTTAAGAAACTAACAGGTGTAAATCCGTCGGAGTATAGGAAATTGTATGGATAAAGAAATCAGACCCAATAAAAAAACCTTTGCAGGAAAAGCAATTATTGTAATACTTATATTAAGTATCACCAACATCATATCTGGACTGGCAGTTGTAATTTTATTATATAAATCAGGCATTGCGGAACTATATATCTGGCTGTTCGTCGTGAGTGCTTTTGCAGTATTTCTGATAGGAGGCTACTACCTTATTAACAGATGGATACGAATTCCATACTTAGAATTCCGATCATTATTCCATCGGTTTGTAAAAGGACAGATCTATAGTGAACTTCTGGACAAATCAGCAGGCTTGTTTCCGGAAATCGGAGATGTCTTTTTGAGATTTGACGAATTAGTTGACCGAAACAAAACAATTCAGGTATCAACGAAGCAGGCAGAATTATTAGCCTTACAGAATCAGATAAATCCACATTTTCTATATAATACATTAGATGCCATCAGAGGTGATGCGCTATGTGCCGGAATGGATAATATAGCGGATATTACAGAGGCACTTTCCACATATTTCAGATATACGATTACGGAAACAAGCACACTGGTCACACTGATGGATGAACTTGAAAATGTAGATAATTATTTTATGATACAGCAATATCGTTTTGGAGAAAGGTTAAAGATACAAATTGATATTCCGGAAGAAGATGCGGGAGTTTTACAATTGCAATGTCCCAAATTAATGCTTCAGCCAATTGTTGAAAATGCTATTTTTCATGGCTTGGAAAAACGTTCGGAAGGTGGAACTATAAAAGTTGAAATCGAGAAAACAGATAACAGGGTATTAATACACGTAAGAGATGATGGGGTCGGAATTGAGGAAGAAACGCTAAAGTCAATCAATCAAAAATTAGAACATGTTTCAGTAGGGTATATTAAAGATCCGCAAAAAGGCAGAGGCGGCATTGCACTAAACAATGTTTGCCGTAGAATCAAACTGCTCTTTGGCGAGGAATATGGAATTCATGTATATAGCTTTAGAGATGTAGGTACCCATGTGTGTATAACATTACCGATTATTCAGAATGAACGGAGAAACAGGAATGAAAAGGGAACGGCTGGTTATTGAAAAAGGAACCATGGTTGATAATGAAATACCTGTTTTTGAGGGCTTGCAGCTGCAATTATACCAAGGGGAGATAATTGGAATTTTTTTTGACAGTGTTATTGAAAGAAAAGGATTTCACAAATTAATAACGGGCAAAGAAAAGCTGTTATCCGGAAAAATCTATTTAAATAGTGTATGTCTTGAACTGAGCGGTGCGGATAAGATTTTTGAAAAGCAAATCAAACTGATAGATAGTAAGAGTATGCTGGTGGAGACTCTGAGCGTACTTGAAAATATTTTTCTGTTTGTAGATAAACGGAAGTTCTTGTTTCGGAATCAATATCTGGAGATAAGCCAAAAATTACTGAATGAGTTATCATTAAATATTAATGTTGCAAAATCAGTAAGCGGATTGACTGTAAAGGAACGGGTCATTGTAGAAATCATCAAAGCCTATATAGAGGAGAAACAAGCCGTTGTTTTATCCTCTATTGCAGGATTTTTAAAAAGAAACGAGTTAGAGGATATTTATCAGTTGCTTGAAAAGCTTTGCAGCAAGGGGATGTCTTTTGTTGTGATAGAATCCATGGAGGATATTATTTTCGAAAAAACGGCCCGTCTGTTTATTGTACAGCATGGCAGGACGGCAGGCATAGTGGATCATGGATTTATGGATAAAGAAAAATTGTTTACGGCCTTAATGAACACTCGGAAAGAACCAGCGCAGGACGCTGTCAGTCTCAGCGGGATAGAAGCAGAGTCAACAGTAGTGATGGAGTGGCAGGGGGTATCCACTTCATGGCTTAAGAATCTGTCATTTAGTATTGAAAGAGGAGAAATATTAAAGATATTTTATTTGGATGATACTTCCTGTGAACAAATTCTGAATGTGTTGACAGGAAAAGAAAAACTGACTGAAGGAAAAGTAATTCTGAATAACCGGGGATACAGTGTCGGCAGCATTGCGCAGGCTATGAAAAAAGGAATCGGCTTTGTTGGTGAATCGCCCTATAAAGGAATGCTATTTTATGACATGAGTGTCAGAGACAATCTGAACGTAGCACTTGCACAAAAGAGTGCCTGGGTATGGGCAAGAAGAAAATATGTAAAAAGTGTCAATTTACAGATTTCAGAGTATTTGGGAGAGGAAATTTCCAGTACAAGGCTTCGGCGCCTAAAACCTGAAATGTTACAAAGAATTGCATATTTCAGGTGGTTTCTTTTTCATCCTAAGGTATTAGTAATATTGAAACCTTTCGTAGAAGCGGATATCCATATAAGAGAAGTAACTCTTGAAATGATTCATAAATTGCAGGAAGCAGGGATAACGATTATTATTTTGACACAGAATTCCTCAGAATTAAATATGTTTGAAGGAGAGAATATTTATATCAGAAACGGGAAATGTATTGATGAGGATGAAGTTTACCAGATATTATATGAAATAACCTGAAAATAAGAAGCAAAACAGGCTTGATATGGAAAACTATACAATAGAATCCATGTCAAGTCTGTTTTTGTATCAATATCGACCAACTTCTAAAAATTGTCCCCCTAATTCTAAAGATAGAATGTTGAGCAAACTCTATTCTGTACTTATAATAACCATACAAAGTCAACAAAAAACACTTGACTTAAGAAAAAACTATTAATGTAAAAATCGGGAGGTAACAAAATGAAAAAGAAGTTTATCAGCATTTTATTATGCACGGCTATGACCGTAACTTTATTAGCAGGATGTGGAAGTACTTCATCAGAAACAACAGAGGGTACTTCAACAGGAGCATCAGAAGCAGCACAGACAGAAGCTGCAGAAACAGCAGCAACAGGAGAATTACCGATTCTGGGAGCAGGGATTTATTCGTCATCAGATAATTTTAATTCCTATATTGGTAAGGCAATTGTGAATGCTTGTAACGGAGTATTTCAGACAAACATTGAAGATGGACAAAATGATCAATCAACACAAAATAATCAGATTGATACAATGCTTGCAAAAGGTGCTTCCTGTATCGCAGTATCAGTTGTAGATGTAACCGCTGCATCCGTAATTATTGATAAATGTAAAGAAGCAGGAAACGTACCAATTATATTTTTCAACAAAGAGATTACAGATCAGAACCTGATTAATGGATATGAAAACTGCTACCAGGTAACATCGACAGGCGGTGATTACGGTGCATCTATTCAGGGACAAATGATCGTTGATTACTGGAATGCACATCCTGAAATGGATAAAAATGGAGATGGAGTACTTCAGATTATTGACATTATGGGAGATCCTGGACATACAGCATCACAGCCAAGAGCTGATTATGTAAAAGCCGCAATCGAAGAAGGCGGGGTAAAATATGAACTTTTGGAAGAAGATACCGGTATGTGGGATACAGCAAAAGCAAAAGAAAAAATGGATGCTTGGATTTCTAAATATGGTAATGATGTTGAATGTATTATCTGTGCAAATGATGCAATGGCTTTGGGCGCATTACAATCTGTAGAGGCAGCAGGATTTAACGCAAATGGCCCGGATGGAGATCAGTATATTCCGATTATCGGTATTGATGCACTTCCAGAGATGCTTGACAAAATTGAAAGCGGTGAAGTAATGGGATCTGTATTACAGGATGCTAAGACTCAGGGACAGACAATTGTTAAAATGGCACAAAACCTGACAGAAGGTAAAGATGTATTAGATGGAATTGACTTTGAATTAGAAGAAGGTGCAAAAGCAATCAGGGTGCCTTATGCAGCTATTACAGTGGATAACCTTGATCTTGCAAAATCAACTTACGCAGAATAGGAAATCAAATAGATATACGGAAGGGCGTTCCCTTCCGTATATGAAATTAAAATTAAGAGGAAAGAGGAAGCAGCATGGAAAATGAATATATTTTGGAAATGCGGAATATAACAAAAACTTTTCCAGGGGTAAAGGCATTGGACGATGTTTCGCTGAATGTGAGACCGGGAACTGTTCATTCTCTGATGGGCGAAAATGGAGCCGGAAAATCAACATTGATGAAATGTCTTTTTGGTATTTATTCATTAAATACAGGAGAGATAATATTAGATGGAAAAACAGTTAATTTTGCAAATCCTGCAGAAGCATTGGAAAACCATGTTTCGATGGTGCATCAGGAATTAAATCAGGTGCTTGATCGAAATGTAATGGAGAATGTATGGCTTGGCAGGTTCCCAATGAACGGATGCGTTGTGGATGAGAAAAAAATGTATTCAGAAACAAAAGCTATATTTGAAGAATTAGATATTCATATTGATCCCAAAGTAAAAGCAAGTACACTTCAGGTATCTCAGAAACAAATGATAGAAATTGCAAAAGCAGTTTCTTATGATTCCAGAGTTATAGTAATGGATGAACCAACGTCTTCCCTGACAGAGAATGAAGTAGAGCATTTATTTAGAATTATTGAAAAGTTAAAAGCCAGAAACACAAGCATTATATATATTTCGCATAAGATGGAAGAGATTCTCAGGATTTCAGATGATGTAACGGTAATGCGGGATGGAAAATGGATAGCAACAAAAAGAGCAAAAGAATTAACGACGGATGAAATCATCAAAATGATGGTCGGACGTGAGTTAAAAGAACGGTATCCGCTAAGGAAAAGCAAACCACAGGAAGTGCTATTGGAAGTAAAAAATATGTCAACACTTACACCTACATTTAAAAATGTTAATTTTACATTACATAAGGGTGAGATATTAGGAATCTCAGGATTAGTCGGATCTAAGAGAACAGAGGTGCTGGAAACACTATTCGGGATCAGGCAGATGGGTGAAGGAGAATTATGGCTTCACGGAAAAAGAATTGGAAATGAATCACCAAGAAAAGCTATGAAAAATGGTTTCGCAATGTTGACAGAGGAAAGAAGAGCAGACGGAATTTTCCCCGATTTAAGTGTTGGCTTTAATATGATTATAACAAATCTTGATAAGTATAAAAAAGGCGGGTTTCTAAGCAGTGCCAGGATCAATGCGACAGTAAAAGAAATGATTGGTACCATTCATGTAAAGACACCTTCAGAAAATAGTAGAATTGGAAACCTTTCAGGCGGTAATCAGCAAAAAGTTATTTTGGGAAGATGGCTTTTGACTGAGCCGGAGATTTTACTTCTTGATGAGCCGACGAGGGGTATTGATGTTGGAGCAAAATACGAAATTTATCAACTCATGAATGAACTTGCAGAGCAGGGGAAGGGAATTATTGTAGTCAGTTCAGAAATGCCTGAGCTGCTGGGTATTTGTGATCGAATACTGGTCATGAGCAATGGAAGACAGTCGGGAATTTTTGATGCGAAGGAAGTATCGCAGGTTCAAATTATGGAAGCATCAGCAAAATACATTTAGTAATGGAGGAAATCATCGTGATGAAGATGAAAAACAAATATGGAGAGGATTTCTCTATCAAACAGCTATTGGCGGAAAAAATTATTTATCTGGTTCTAATATTATTAATTGTTGTCGTTATTATAATAGAACCTAAATTTTTATCCTTTGCAAATTTAAAAAATATATGTGCACAGTCATCAACAAAAATCATCATAGCTTTAGCAGCAGGTATGGTGCTTATGGTCAGAGGATGCGATCTTTCCACGGGTCGTATGATAGGATTGGCAGCAGTTATATCAGCATCAATGATGCAGGATGTAAATTATGCGTATAGAATGTATCCGAATTTACAGGAACTTCCGCTGATTGTTCCGATTCTGGTAGTGGTAGTTCTCTGCTTATTATTGGGCACACTGACAGGTATTGCAGTATCGCTTTTGAAGGTTCCTCCCATTATCGCAACCTTGGCGATGCAGCTGATCCTATATGGAGCTTCCAGTATTTACTTTGACAGACCACCGTATGGTGCACAGCCAATTGGTGGTATTTCTTCAAAGATCATTAGTATTGGTACCGGTTATTTTAAGATAGGAAGCGTGCAGATTCCATATCTGATATTAATTGCTGCAGCTATTGCCTTTATTATATGGATAATCTGGAATAAGACAAAATTTGGAAAATATATGTATGCAGTAGGCGGAAATCCGGAAGCCGCTCGTGTATCAGGAGTTAATGTAGAGTTAACGCAGATTATTGTTTATGCATCCGCAGCAGTTCTTTATGCAATTGCATCTGTTCTTGAAGTAGGACGTATAGGCAGCGCTTCCAATACAACTGGTAACGGATATGAAATGGATGCAATTGCGGCCTGCGTAATTGGCGGGGTATCTATGTCTGGCGGTATCGGAAGTGTTGGCGGTATCATTATTGGTGTTTTGATTTTTACGGTTATCAATTATGGACTTGCATTCATCGGTGTCAATATGTACTGGCAATATATTGTAAAAGGTCTCATTATTTTACTGGCAGTTGTTATTGATATGAGAAAATATGCAAAAAGAAAATAGTGTGAGAAGTAATTCTAAGATGTGAAAGAACCACATCTTAGAATTACTAAGTCTCACACTGGAAGAAGCCGCAAGCGTCTTCTTCTCACAGATTATTTATGCAGGTTGTGGCAAGAATGGAGAATAATAATGAGAGATATCATAGAAAAAACGAAGTTAACAGAAAATTGCAGTAAAGAGACAATAAAGGCTTTTGTAGAAGAGGTACTTCCAAAGCTTACAATAGAAGAAAAAATAGGAATCATGTCGGGACAGGTTACAGAACAAAAATTATTGGATGATTTATTTTTGATTGAACATTATAATGTAAAACCTTATCCGACCATGGAGGTTGAACGTCTTGGACTCCCAAACGTACGATTTATTGATGGTCCCAGAGGTGTTGTAGCAGGATCTTCCACCTGTTTTCCAGTATCTATGGCAAGAGGGGCTACCTTTGACAGAGAGCTGGAGGAAGAAATCGGAAAAGTAATCGGTGCAGAAATTCGTGTGCAGGGAGGCAACTATTATGGTGGTGTATGCATTAACCTTCCAAGAAATCCAAGATGGGGACGTGCACAGGAATGCTATGGAGAAGATCAATATCATCTGGGTGAAATGGGTGCTGCACTGACCAGAGGAATTCAAAGTCAGAATGTTATGGCATGCATTAAGCATTTTGCTATGAATAGTATTGAAAATGCCAGATTTAAAGCGGATGTTTTTGCAGATAAGAGAACTCTGCACGAAGTATATCTGCCACATTTCAAGCGTTGTATTGAAGAAGGCGCAGCTTCTGTTATGGGAGCCTATAATAAAGTGTATGGGGAGCAGGCATCAGAATCCAGTTTCTTATTAAGAGATATTTTGAGGGATAAATGGGGATTTGAAGGTTTTACACTGTCCGATTTCTTATGGGCTGTAAAAGATGCTGTTACAGCCGTAAAAGGAGGTATGAATATTGAAATGCCTTGTTTTTGCCACTATCATGAGGAACTCCCTAAAGCGATAGAAGATGGAAAAATTACAGAGGCAGAATTAGATGAAGCCGTTGGATACATTCTCCGTACTGTTATTTTCTTTGAGACAAGAAAAGATCCTCAGGAATATACAGAAGATATTGTTGCATCGGCAGCACATATTGCTGTTGCCAGAAAAGCTGCAGAAGAATCCATGGTACTTCTGAAAAATGAAAGGAATGTACTTCCATTTAATAAAGAAAAAACGGACAAAATTGTAGTTCTTGGTGTCCTGGGCGATACAGAGAATATTGGTGATCATGGTTCCAGTAAGGTACATCCTTATTATACGATCACTCCACTTAGAGGATTAATGCAGAAAATGCCAAAAGCACAGATCTTGTATAACGATGGTTCTAACCTTGAGAGAGCAAAAGAACTGGCAGCAGATGCAGATGCCGTAGTGATCGTGGCAGGTTATATTCATTCGGACGAAGGAGAATTCCTCGCGGACAGAAGTGACATTGCTGAAATGGGCGGTGACAGGAAGTCAATGCGTCTTCATAAAAGAGATGTTGATTTGATTCAGGGATTGAAAGGTGTCAATGCAAATACGGTTGTCTCTATTGTGGGAAGCAGTGCAATCCTGATTGATGAATGGGAGAAGGATGTTCCAGCTATTCTGTTTTCTTTTTACAGCGGAATGGAAGGTGGAAATGCTCTGGCAGATATTTTATTTGGTGATGTCTGTCCAAGCGGTAAGCTTCCTTACACAGTGGCCTGTTCGGAAGACGATTACCCGTATTTTGATCCTGATTGTACGAGTATTACCTACGAATATTACCATGGTTACTGTAAAATGGAGAAAGAAAATAGAAAAGTATTATATCCATTTGGCTATGGACTGTCTTATACCACATTTACTATTGGAAAACCAGAAATAGAAATATTTGATGATACAGCTAAAATCATGGTTACCGTTAAGAATACGGGGAAAGTAAAGGGTGCCGAAATCATACAGCTTTATGTGGGCTGTGAAAATAGTGAAGTTGAAAGACCTGTTAAAGTGTTAAAAGATTTTGCAAGAGTAGAGCTTATGCCTGGCGAAGAAAAACGGGTATCTGTATCTGTATCTAAAAAAGCAATGGCATATTTCGATGAAAAAACAGATGACTTTAAGGAAGAAGATATCACGTATATCGCATATATTGGTGATTGTAGTGATAAAGAGGCATTGCAGAGTATTAAATTTAAGTTTTAGCTGATTATTTAAGAGAAAGTAAGGATTTCTTAAGAGAAAGAAGGGATTCGTATGAGAATAGGTGCAGATTACTATCCGGAGCATTGGGAAGCATCCCGTTGGGAAACAGATGTAGAAATGATGAAAAGAGCAGGAATTAAAGTAATTCGTGTTGGAGAGTTTGCATGGAGTCTTTATGAGCCTGCTGAAAATAATTATGAATTTGAATGGATGGATAGAGCAGTAGATTATTTTGGAAATGCGGGTATTAAAATTGTTATGTGTACACCATCTGCAACGCCGCCGAAATGGATGTGTGATAAATATCCGGAAATCTTTCAGGACGATATTCACGGCAATCCTAAAATATTCGGTACCAGAAAACACTATTGCTTTAATAGCACTCTATATCGGGAAAAAACAAGAGTACTTGTGGATAAGATTGCAAAAAGATATGCAGATCATCCCGCAATTGAAGCATGGCAAGTGGACAACGAACTTGGCTGGGCGAATACAACACGCTGCTACTGCGATAAATGTGCTAAGAAATTCCAAATATGGCTAAAAGATAAATATGGAACCATAGAAAACCTGAATCAAACATATGGAACCGTATTCTGGAGCCAGATCTACAATAGTTTTGAGGAAGTGATTATTCCGAAAGCAGGAGCCTGTTACGATACCTGTCATGATACGCAGGGGCAGAATCCCGGATTGCTGCTTGATTATTATCGATTCAGCAGTGACTCCGTA
>JAEWWQ010000316.1 GCA_023458855.1 Bacillota bacterium | reverse complement strand
CGCATGAAAATATGTTGTTTCCGGAGGTAACTCATCATATAAGCAATAATCTATCTGATAAAAAAAAGCTGGTATTGGATTCGCATGTTGGTTTTCCAATGTTATTTTAGCACCTTTTCGAAATGGCATTTTAAAATAACAATTCAGTCCCCTTGCAGGAACAACTACAATTGGCTCAGAATTTACAACACATTCTTTCGCAAATCCACAGCAAAAAAAATCTCCTAATGGAACTTCCACAGATGGTGTTTTTTCATCATCCCAATACATACGCAGAACCAAGTCCCTTAGTACAAAACAATCTTCATCAGAAGTCTTATTATCTACAGTCATCCAAATATGCTGAATTGTCCCACATCCGTCAATCTCTGCCAATGTAGTCGTTGTTCCAGGGGCTAATGCCCGAAGACATGGGGATCCCTTTCTGGATGGTCCCAATACACTTGCAGCCATACCACCTTTTCCTTTTTCCCCCTTAGGATTTTCTGCATTAATTGCCCTACTCTTTCCTCTTTTTGCAAAACATAAGCTGTCTATTCCATAATTAAAATTCTGCATAGCCAGATCTCTCCTCTCTCTTTATGCCTTTACACCACCGGCCATAATTCCTTCCATAATCTGTTTTTCAAATATAGCTACAAAAATAATAATTGGTAATAAGATAATACACCCCATTGCACTGACCAGATCCCAAGGTACCGCATACATATTATCTCTCAATGGTAATTGTACAATTGCTACCGATAATACCTGAATGCCATTAGAATAGAATAATGGTGTAAAAAAATTATTTAAACAGGTAACAAAATTAATAATGCATACCGTTGCCACTGCTGGTTTCATTAATGGTAGGGTAACATAAAGAATACGCTGAATAAAGCTTGCACCGTCAATGGAGGCAGCTTCTTCCAGTGAAATAGGAATTTCAGCAACAAAATTCTTTAGTATTAAAACCGTAAAAGGAATAACCGCACTTACATATAATAGAATTAAGCCCGGATATGTATCATACAGTTTTACTTTTTGCATAAATTCATACAATGGTCTGGCTGTAACTACTTCCGGAATTAACATAGTTGCAATAATGAATGCAAATGCAAGTGATATTCCTTTTGTACAAAATCGTTCAAAAGCATACGCTGCAAATACACAGAAAATTGTACTAATCACTAAAGTGCTGCCAACTATGATAATAGTGTTACCAACCTTTTGTAATAAGCCTACATTTTGAATCAGAAAGCGATAACTGGATAAAGTCGGATGATCCGGTATGTAATCAATTGGTGATTTGAATAATTCCCCTGATGGTGTAATTGAAGACATTACAATCCAATAGACTGGAAATAGAATCAGAAAACTTATGACAATAATCAATATCCACTTCATGATTGCTGCTATACATTTATAAATCTTATACTTCGTGTTATTTTTTTTGCTATTCTTCATGTTTTTCCTCCTAGTCCATGCTTACTTTATTGGAAACACGAATATTTGCCGCGCTGAAAATTGCCATTACCGAGAAGAGCAAAATTGCCATAGCCGACGCATAACCTACATTTAGATTCGTGAAAGCTTCTGTTGTAATCCGATAAGCAATTAATGCAGTATCTTCTCCTGGTCCGCCAGAAGTCATGGAATATACCAAATCAAAAGTAGTTAAACGCCATAATGTAAAGGGAATACATAGCGTTACTACATTCTTAAAAATTAATGGTAACGTGATTCTAAAGAATGACTGCACACTATTTGCGCCGTCTACTTTGGCGGCTTCATAGATATCACTGGATATAAATTGTAATCCGGATAATACTAGTATCGCAAAGAATGGTAAATCTTTCCAAAGATCCATTGCAATAACTGCAATTCTTGCGGTTCCTGTATTTACCAGCCAGTTTAGCTGAAAATCAGGTACGAACCATCTTACAAAATCATTTATTAATCCATAATCATTGTTAAATGCCCATTTAGCTGCCATGCCTGCTACTGCGGCTGGCATAGCCCACGGAATTAATACAATGGTACGGAGAAATCTTCTTCCTATAAATTTCATATTCATAACCAGCGCTAAAATTACACCTAGAATTACATGGAATATCATAGAAAAAATAACAAATATTACTGTAAATTGAATAGATATCATAAATTTTTCATCTGTAAATAGTTTTATATAGTTTTGCATTCCATAAAATTCACTGCTCCCTCTTAAAATACGGATATTAAAAAAACTATTCCAAAGAGTCGTAAAAATTGGATATATTGTGGTAAAGCCACGAATCAAAAGAACTGGTAAAATCATAAGCCATGACATCCATTTCAGTGTCTTTCTATTTGTCATAATTATATCCCCTCTCCCTTCTGCATCTTACATTCATTTTTATTAATTTGTTAAAGGGCGCGCCGGGGGGAAATGCGCGCCCTTATAAGTATATTTAGTTTACTTATTACTTTTTATTGGCATTCTTCTACATATCCCTGTGCTTTTTCACAGAACTCATCTAAAGTAATCTTATCCTGCATATAATCCTGGAAAATGGTTCCCATATCAGAGATGAATTCCATTGTTTGAGGTAGCATCGGACGTCCTCTGACTTCTGATTTTGTAGCATATGTCGTATACATTTCTTTTACAGGACTGTCATCTGGTACGATTTTCTCTGCTACATCACTTCTTGCCGGATATCTGTTAAAATCATCCCAGGATGCCTGCATTCCGCCTTCACTTGCCATGTATTGTAAGAATTTTATCCCTGCTTCTTTGTTATCACTTGCTGAATTCATAACATAACTCCATGAATCTGTGAAGATACTGCTCTTGTTGAACGTAGGAATTGCTATCTGATGAATTTTGTCTGAACCCAGCATATTTGCAGCTTCGTATTCAGAACCTGTGCCCCAGTAGAATACACAGCCATATTTACCATCGATAAATTTCTGGTTCATTTGCTCATATTTATCTGCGATCTGGTCAATTGGTGTAACTTTCCATGTATTTACCATATCATACATAAACTGTAATGCTTCCTTATTGCCTTCATTTGTCCAATCATAGTAATCTCCGCCAAAAAGGTTTACAAATTCCGCAATTTCATTAAATACATATGTTTTTTCCCAAGAACCACCATATCCATATCTGCCATCTTTTGTGGCTGCCTGAATATATTTTTTAAAATCATCTAAATTATTAATGGAATCCATGCCTACTTCATCCATTACTTCCTGATTGACCCACAATGCAAGATATCCGCAATATCCCGGTACTCCAATAATACTTCCATCCGTTGCTGTAATCATATCAGATACATAACCAGTCGCAAAATTATTTATGATATCGTCTGTCATCACCGTATCATTCAGGGGTTCCAGCCATCCTGAATTTTTAAATGCAGTTGCCATCTCATCATTAATTTCAATAATATCCACACTCTTGTCTTGTGTTGATAACATGGTTGTGATTTTTTGCTGGCGTGTGTCGGAATCGGTCGGTGCAGCAATT
>JAEWWQ010000315.1 GCA_023458855.1 Bacillota bacterium | reverse complement strand
GTGCCATAGGCGCACCGAAATCAACTGCAAACTTAAGCATATCCGATAATTCCCATTTATTTTTAGGCGCCATAATATGCATATTGGGAATAGAGGATAGGAAAGATAAATCAAAAATACCCTGATGCGTCTCCCCATCACTGCCAACCAGCCCTGCTCTGTCAATTGCAAACACAACCGGCAGATTTTGTATACATACGTCATGCAGAATCTGATCGTAAGCCCTCTGCAAAAACGAAGAATAAATAGCCACAATTGGTTTTAATCCGCCTGCTGCAAGTCCTGCCGCAAATGTAACCGCATGTTCTTCTGCAATTCCAACATCAAAGAAACGCTCCGGATAAAGATTGTGAAACCGCTTCAATCCGGTTCCATCAGGCATGGCAGCAGTGATTGCCACAACTTTCTCATCTCTCGCTCCTAATTTAGTCATGACGGTCGAAAAAATATCTGTATAATTTGCTTTTGTCCTTGGTCTGCTCGGTAATCCTGTTTCTATCTCAAACGGTTCCGCACCATGGAATCTTGCAGGATGCTTTTCGGCAGGTGCATAGCCTTTTCCTTTATGCGTTGATACATGTACGATCACTGCTGTTTTGCAACGCTTTGCCTCTTTAAAAACCTTTATCATATCATGAATATTATGCCCATCCACTGGTCCAAGATACGTAAGTCCCATATCTTCGAACATCATGCCCGGGATTACCAGATGTTTTACACTTCCCTTTGCACGACGTATACTTTCCACAAAAACATCGCCATTCGGAATCGATTTTAATTTATCATAAATACCCTTTTTCAGTCCAAGATAGCTATCTGCCGTTCGGATACTGTTTAAATACTTTGGCACACCGCCTACATTCTCTGAAATAGACATATTATTATCATTTAGCACAATAATAAAATTTGTTTCTAATCTTGCTGCATTATTCAATGCTTCATAAACCATGCCGCCGGTAAAGGAGCCATCTCCAATGACCGATACGATCGTATTTTTTCCGCCGCACAGATCTCTTGCCTTTACCAAACCAAGCCCTGCCGATATTGAAGTCGAACTATGACCCGTATCAAAGCAGTCACATGCACTTTCTTTTCTCTTTGGAAAGCCGCTCATTCCGCCAAATTTACGTAATGTCTCAAATCCATCCTTACGCCCGGTTAATAATTTATGAGTATATGACTGATGACCAACATCCCAAACAATCTTATCTTCCGGAAGATTCAAACTTAAATGCAATGCCATAGTCAATTCCACCGCACCCAGATTGGAGCCAAGATGTCCGCCTGTCACACTGATCTTCTGTATCAGAAATTCTCTTATTTCTTCAGCCAGTGCACCGTATTGGCTGCTATTCACTTTTTTGATGTCATTTGCTGATTCTATCTGCTCTAATATCATAGAATGCACTCCTTTACTGCTTACGCGTAATAAGATGACTTAATAATTCACTTAAAAATTCATTTTTCTCTTCAAAAGAAGTCAGTAGACGAATCGCTTCTTCTGACAGAGCCTTCACATCTTCCTGCGATTTTTCTATTCCTTCCAAGGTCACATAAGTTGTCTTATGATTCTTTTCATCGCTTCCAACAGGTTTCCCAAGTACCTCCAGACTACTGGTTATATCCAAAATATCATCCTGTATCTGGAAAGCAACACCAACATTATAAGCAATCTTTTCAATCACCGCAACTTGTGTTTTCTTAGCTCCGGCCAGAATTGCTCCTATCATCATCGCCGACTGGACCAGTGCTGCTGTCTTATGTTCATGAATATACAGGATATGTTCTCTTGTAACCTGATTCCCCATATTTTCGGCTTCAATGTCTGCTGTTTGTCCGCCTACCATACCATAAATACCTGCTTTTCCTGCCAACACTGTAAATGCAGTTCCGATATTTGGATTTTCCGGTTCCATTCTGAAAGCCTTCGCAGCTGTCTCAAACGCATAATTTAATAGCGCATCTCCGGCAAGTATCGCCATACACTCACCGTATACTACATGTGTTGTTTTTCTTCCCCTTCGGTACTCATCATTATCCATTGCCGGTAAGTCATCATGTACCAGCGAATAGGTATGAATCATTTCTATTGCCGCCATGAATGGTTCAATGATTTTTTCCCTGCCGCCGAACAACTGATAAGTTTCTCTCATTAACATAGGACGCAATCTTTTCCCGCCAGCTAATACACTATAATTCATAGCTTCGACCAATGTTTTTGCATACCCTGTTTCTTCCGGTAAATAAGCATGAAGGATTTTTTCTATTTCTTCTAATCTGTTATTTCTTTCTTCATTGAAATTCATTTAATTTCCCGCTCTCATCAACTACCAGGACTTTCTTCTCTACCTGATCTATTTTATCATTGCAGTACTGTAATAGTTCCATTCCCTTTTTATATGTCAAAAAAGAATCTTCCAGAGAAATATCCTGACTTTCTAACTTACTTACAGTCTCTTCCAATTTAGCAAATGCTTCTTCCAGCGACATAATATTCTGTTCTTCTGCTGGTTTATTTTCTTTCTCTGTCTTCCTGCTTCCTGCCATTAGAATTTCCTCCTGATTTTTTTCTTTGCGATGACTTTCGTCTTCAGTTCGCCATTTTGCAGTTGTATCGTAAGAAGATCTTCTGTTTCCACCTGTTCTATATCCGTAACAGTTCTCCCATTTTCATCCGAAACATAGGAAAACCCCTGATTCAGCTTATTTAATGGTGAAAGACCTTTCATCTGCTCAATATATAATTCTAACTGATGCCGCTTATGTAATAAAATACGTTTCATCACTTCGTGCAATCTTTCTTCGATTTTCATGGAATAAGTTCTTTTCTCACGAATCTGGGTCATTGGACTTAAATACTGTAATTTCAGTTGCAGCCTGTCTGCATGACTGTGATAACGTTCTATTTTATTCTGTAATAAGCGTACTAAAGTAGTACGGTATTCTTCTTTTTTCTTCAATAGCGCATGAATATCTGCTACCGCCAGCTCTGCCGCTGCGGAAGGAGTCGGTGCACGTAAGTCGGCTACAAAATCAGCAATTGTCGTATCCGTCTCATGTCCAACTGCAGATATGATTGGAATCCTGCATTCAAATATTGCCTGTGCCACTTCTCTCTCATTAAAAGCCCATAAATCTTCAATAGAACCGCCTCCGCGACCAACGATAATGGTATCTACACCAATTTGTTCCATTGCATGAATTCCATGTATAATGCTTTGTACAGCCTGTTCTCCCTGCACAATTGCAGGATATAGGATAATCTGTACATAGGGATTACGCCTGGTGGAGATATTAATAATATCCTGAACCGCTGCTCCCGTTGGTGCCGTAATTACTCCAAGCCTCTTACAGTAAACTGGAATCAGACGCTTATACTCAGAGGCAAACATACCCATTTCTGCCAGTTCTTCTTTCAATTGCTGAAAACGTTCATATAGCGTTCCAGTTCCATCCAGTGTAATCTGCCTGGCATACATCTGGTACTTTCCTTCCCGCTCATACACATCAACGCTGCCGCCCACAATTACCTGTTGTCCTTCCTGCATCCTGAATTCCAACCCATTTCTGTGACCAGCAAACATGACACAGGATATTGTTCCTTTATTATCCTTTAACGTAAAATAAATATGTCCAGACGAGTGATATTTACAATTGCTGACTTCTCCCTTAATATAAATGGAGTTCAGCATAAAATCCTGTGTGAACATATTTTTTATATAAGAATTTACCTGTGTTACCGAATATATACTTTGCATTTTTCTATTCCAATCACTTATGCAAATTTTGCCAAGATACCGTTAATG
>JAEWWQ010000314.1 GCA_023458855.1 Bacillota bacterium | reverse complement strand
GGCCTGAGGTGTCTGATGCATGTGCCAGATCATTTGTAAATGCCAGATCCAGGCCCAGAAAAATGATGCGCTTTGCCTTAGCACTGATTGCCACATCAAGCGCCGTGGTGCTAACGGACCCTCCTGTCTGAAATAAATGATATCCGCCTTTTTGGGCTTCCGCTTCGGCTGGTTCAAATCCTTCCTGAAATATCAGGTATTTTGGCCCCTGGTATTTTTTCATAAATTCCCGATTTGCCGTAGATAACAGGAGCAACGGTACTGATTCTGCCTCATGCTCACGTATCTGCCAGATTACCCGGTCATTTGCATCTGTAATAATTACGGCATCCGGACGGATTCCCATTTTCATCATTTTATAGAAAACCGTTCCCGTAGCAAGCAGGTAGGTTTCCGTTTTTCTGTTTCTCAATTGCTCTATATTTTTGTCCAGAGAGGGGCCCGCCGCAATGACAAACACATCTTTCCCTTTCATTTCCGGTAGTATATCGTCCACTGCCTGAATCTTATATTCCCCTCTCTGACGATGAAATAATCCGATATTCTTCTGATAATTGATCATAAGAAGGCTTTCCTGATTACGTCCGGCACTGTCTGCAATAAAGAACTTCTCAAAGCTGTTCCTGATATTGCTGTCTGTGATATTGGCAATAGAAGGATAATGAATCATGAAACCTTTCGGATTCTTCGATATCTCACCCGATAATTGCTGCAATTGCGGATCATAATGAATATGAAGCCAATTCTGCATCTGCGGCACGCGATTTTCCTGGAAGAGGTTAATCATCAGCACATAGATATCTGGTTCATATACATGCACCGGCTTTGCATATAGACTCTTTCGGGCAACTGCCCCGATATGAAAATATTTTCCGAATCCCAATATGTAATATGCTTCACTTTCCATATCTGTATAGGTATCGGCAAATAGCTCTGCTTCTGTTACCGCATCACTGTTACTATGCATGTAATAATTCCGGTTCTCTTTTTCAATCCTTAAAGTCAGATCTCCCGTCTGGGTCTCTTCCAAAAAGTATCTTATGCCTGCCGGTGATTCAAATGCATAAACTGCACCGTCAATCTGTTTTGCGTTTTCATATGCCAACAGTAATTCCTTTTTTAATTCTGGATCATTATTTTCAAGATAATCCAGATTTTTTTCCCAGTTCTGCGGATAAAAAATGCGGATCCCGTTCTGTCTTTTCTTTACTGTTTCCATTAAATTCTGCTGCAATCCAATACAAAAAGGAAGCATTGTTAATTCAAGCAAGTCAGCTAACAGAATATAATCTTTTTCTTCCTGCGCCCTCAATATATCCTGCAGCATCTGCAAAATATATCCAATCTCTATTTGTATTCCGTCTGCCTGCATCTGCCGCTTATTTTCAATCATGATTTCCACTATCTTCTGTATCTGCGATAACAAATCCCGAAAAATTCGAATTCCCTTATCATAATTCTGCCTGCGGATCGCGGTAATACAAAGTTTGGCATCATTAATAATGATTTTATCATTTATAAATAGTAAACTATAATCCATAACAGTAATTTTCCATTTCTATATATGACACAGTTGTATCACTGATATCTATATCGGCTATTTTCTCTTATTCCTTATCCTGAATATCAATACTCTTCTTTTCCATTTTATGGTGTCTTTGTAATTTTGTCCATTCATTTCTGCATATATTGAACCGCGTAAAAAAAGATTCCAATAGCAGATATTTGTAATATCCGGCATTGGAATCTTAAATAGTTCATCCTGAAACAATGCTGTTTCTATGTTCACGCTATTTATAACGGAATATTTCCGTGCTTTTTCGGTATTGCTTCTACTTTCTTGCTTCTCAGAGCTTTCAAAGATTTTAAAAGGCGCTCTCTTGTCTCCTCCGGCTTGATGACTTCATTTACATACCCTCTGGAAGCAGCAACATAAGGATTCAGGAATCTATCCTCGTATTCTTTCTTACATTGCTGTCTCATCGCCTCCGGATCGGAAGCCGCCTTGATCTTACGTTTAAATGCAATATTAACCGCACCATCAGCTCCCATTACTGCAATCTCAGCAATCGGCCATGCATATACAATATCTGCACCCATTTCTTTTGAATTCATTGCAATATATGCTCCGCCATAAGCTTTTCTCATAATGATAGAAATTTTCGGCACTGTTGCTTCTGAATATGCATACAGAATCTTAGCACCATGTCTGATAATGCCATTATGTTCCTGTTCTGTTCCCGGTAAAAAGGCCGGCACATCAACCAGCGTTATCAGTGGAATGTTAAAGCAGTCACAGAAACGGATAAACCGTGCAATCTTATCAGATGCATGATAATCCAGCGAACCTGCTTTTACAGATGGCTGATTTGCAACAAATCCTGCCACTTCTCCGTCCATACGGCCCCATCCAACTACTGCATTCTGGGCGAACTCTTTCTGTACTTCAAAGAAACTGCCAGGGTCTGCAATACAGTCTATGACTTCTTTTACATCATATGGCTGGCGGGAATTATCTGGTACAATATCCACGATTCGATCGCATCTGTTGTCTGCTTTTGCTTTCTTATTTAATCCGCCGACACGACTTAAGACTTTATTTAATCCCGCAATGACGTTCTGCTTTTCCACTACATTAATAACTGGAGGTTTCTCCATAAAGTTATTCGGAATATAAGTTAGTAACTTACGTACTCCCATAAGGCATTCGCCTTCAGAATCATAAGTAAAATGAGACACACCGCTCTTTTTTGCATGGATATCGGCACCACCTAACTCATCCACCGATACTTCTTCATTAATAACTGTTTTTACTACATTAGGCCCTGTAATAAACATTTTTGAAGTATCTTTTACCATAAAAATAAAATCACAGATGGCCGGTGCGTAACATGCTCCGCCGGAGCAAGGTCCCAGAATAACTGCGATCTGCGGAATCATGCCGGAAGCTTGTGTATGACGCAGGAACATCCCGCTGTAACCGCTAAGAGAGGAGATTCCTTCTTCAATTCTGGCTCCGCCGCTGTCATTAATACAGATAAGCGGTGCTTTCATCTGCATTGCCATATCCTGAATCCTGCATATTTTAAAAGAATGATATTCCCCTAAGGTGCCTCCGATTACTGTAAAATCTTCACTTGCCACAAATACAAGTCGCCCATTGATCTCACCATATCCGGTAACGACACCATCACCGGCAAATCTTCTCTTATCCAAATCAAAGTCATCAATTCTTGATTCGATGAAACCGTCTACTTCTACAAAGGTATCTTTATCTAATAAAATATCAATACGCTCTCTTGCGGTGAGTTTTCCATTTTTGTGCTGTGTATCTATTCTTGCCTGCCCGCCGCCTAAAAGTGCTGTACTTCTTCTTTCTTCTAATCCTGCAATTGCTTCATTCCAACTCATTCTTACTACTCCTATCTGCGCTACTATGTCCACATGGTTTAAATCTTTCCCATTTTTATGGTTATTTACACATACTATGGCTCTTTCCAAATTACTTTGTATTTCAAATTCTTTGATATTCAAACTATCTTTAGTTATTATAGCATGCTTCCAAAAATATTCAATAGGTTTTGCAGAACTTTTTTAATGAGATACAAGTTTTTTGCGTTGACATAGCCACCAGATAAAGATAGCTGTTATTGCGCCCATACTATCCACCAGAATATCCTGTAGCTGGGGGCATCTTCCCGGGACAAAATACTGGTGGATTTCATCAGAAACCGCGTAGAGAACGCAAAAAATGCTTAATCCAATATTGCGGATTCTCATTCTTATCGGGAATCCTGACAGTGCCAGACAACAGGTAAGCCCCAGGATGAAGTATTCTGTAAAATGAGCCAGTTCCCGGACAACATTATCAATCGCCGATAAGGTTGCCTCATCTACAGTAATATGGGTTATTTCTACAAATGCCTTTGTAATTACATTGCTTTCTTCCGTTGATTCTTCCGACGTTGCCGCTGAAAAATTGAATATCATCACCAATACCACTAATGCCGGAATACATTTTAGAAAAGCAATCATTCGTTGTTTTTTACTTCTGTGTATCGTATCCATTTCTACCTTAATTCTTCCCCGACCATTTGAAAAGCAGCCTCGATCACCTTGTCCATGTCATAATATCTGTATTGCCCAAGCCTTCCGCCAAATAATACATTTTTCTCTTTTGCTGCCATTTCCTGATATTTTGTAAATAGCATATTATTTCTGTCATTGTTAATTGGATAATATGGGGCGTCTCCTTTGTGCCACTCTGCCGGATATTCCCTGGTAATGACCGTTGACTTCTGTGTTCCGAATTCAAAGTGCTTATGCTCAATAATACGGGTATATGGTACTTCCCGTTCCGTATAATTCACAACTGCATTTCCCTGATAGTTATCGCAGTCCTGGAATACTTCGTGTTCAAAACGCAGGGAACGGTATTCCAATTCTCCGAGACTGTAATTGTAGAACTCATCAATCATTCCTGTAAAAAGAAGTTTATCATAAGTCACCTCACCGGAACGCTCCCATTGCTCCCTTACCGCAAAATAATCCGTACCCAGCCTTACTTCTATCCCTTCCAGCATCCTGCCTATCATAGCAGTATATCCGCCCTTAGGAATACCCTGATAAGGATCATTGAAATAGTTATTATCAAATGTAAATCTTACCGGTAAGCGTTTAATAATAAACGCAGGCAACTCTTTGCAGTCGCGCCCCCATTGCTTCTCTGTATACCCTTTTACTAATTTTTCATAAATGTCGGTGCCCACCAGTGACAGTGCCTGCTCTTCAAGATTCTGCGGATTCTCAATTTCCAGAGAAGCAATCTGCTCCCGAATCTTCGCCTTTGCCTCCGCAGGTGTCTTAATATTCCACATTTTACTGAATGTGTTCATATTGAAGGGCAGATTGTATAATTCTTCTTTGTATACTGCTACCGGACAATTAATATAATAATTAAACTCCGCAAATGTATTTACATAATTCCAGATTTCTTTATTGGATGTATGAAAAATGTGTGCACCATACTCATGTACCTGAATTCCCTCTATTTCCTTTGTGTGGATATTACCTGCTATATGATTTCTCTTCTCAATTATAAGACATGTTTTTCCTTTTTTTTTCATCTCTTCTGCAAATGTCGCTGCAAATAATCCGGCACCTGCTATTAAATAATTATAATGCATCTGTATCCTTCTCCTTATCCCAATTTTTGCTTATTTTCTGTTCATCCCCCTCAGATAGTAAGTACCCATCCCCATCAAAATAAAGATAAGTGGTGTACAGACGATCTGCTGATAACAAAAGAAATTGTGTCCAAAATAGGAAGCAATGGACATGGCTATTGCAATCAGAAACGGTTCTTGTACTATTTTTTTCATACAGGTCCTGAATTGTGCCACAAATATTCCCAGATAAGAGATCAGTCCAAATACTCCAAAGAATAAAAGACTTGTGAACCACTCATTATGTGCATTCGTCAGCACATTATCACCCCATTTTGCTTTTAACGTATCGGCATATCTGTCATAAGCATAGGACGCAAAGCAATCTGGCCCGCAGCCGAACAGTTTATTCTTAAGCGGATATTCCCGAAAAATCTCTGCCGCACACCGCCATGTAAAACCACGGCCGTTTCCCCAGTTATCATTAAAATTAAAATAATCAAACTTCCTAAGACCTGAAAGCCATTCCGGCAAATATCCCTTTGCATTCAGATAGACGCAAAATGCAATCAGAAGAATAAGCGTCATTGCCATTCCTACTATTATAACACCAATATTCCGAAAGTGTTCTATCTGTATCTTTCCTTTTGAATTCAGAAGGGTAAATACAAGATATACAAAGAACACAAGGAGTATGGAAATCACTGTAACATTTCCCTGTGATGCAAATATCGACAACTTCTCTAGTGGGACCGCCATTTCCGGGAATGCAATCTGCAATATGCCAATAAAGCGCATAGAAGTCAGGCCTATCAAAAGTACTTCCAAAAACCGCCGCATCTTCTCATTGCTCGAAAAAGAAACCAGGAACAAAACCAACATCATAAATAAAAAAGCCATAAACGCACTATCACTATTCTGCGTTACCATAGTTGCAAAACCCAGCGCAACATAAAAGCCATATATCACGCGTGCAACCATAGTATTACTGTTCCAGTAAAGATATAGTCCTATCGGAAAAACCACACACAGAAAGCTGGAGTACCAGGTTGCCTGCCCTATCGTACTTAAGAATAATATTTTATTGTCCATAGACAGATCCTCATACATATTAAGCGGATCGATCTGAAAACGATGCAGCACTGCCAGCAGGAACACTATCGCTGATACCGCACAAATCAGGTGCAGTAAATATCCGGGACACATAAAATACCGCGATACCAGAAAGTAGATTATTACAAACAGCATCTGCGAGACCAATCCCATATACCAGCCTTCATACCCCCAGATTGCTTCTGCCTTATAGGGCGACAGCAGGAAGGATACCCATACTGTAATTGCATATAAAATTACAAAATAGTCTGTTATGGAACTGCTCTCCAACGCAAGCTTCCACTCTGTTTTCTTCCAGTTCATGATCATTCTTATCACGACCAGCAATAATAATACGGAAATAAAGCTCAGCGAAGCACGTTTAAAGAAGTAGTATTTTGCTTCTCCCATATTATAATATTTGTTCTGATAGTATAGCGGAAATATCAGAAACATAATGCCGACATAGAAAAAGACTCCAAATTCGATAAACTCTGCCAGAGTATCGCCTGGTGTCTTTTTATTCACTTTTTTATTCTTACTAATGTGGTTACTCATTTTAAGATTGCTCCCATTTCTCAGTCTTACAATTATCTCTATACTTGTTAACCGGTTCTTTCAGATACTATATTTCTTTATTAATTACTATATATCCCATTTTGATAATTTGACAGGATGATACATTAACATATTCAAATCAAAGCATTCCAAAAATTCATTTAAATTATAATTATATTTCATTTCAAGCTCTGCGACTTTTTCTGGTGTCCACATCAGAATATATTTGTATCTTGTATTTTCCAACACTTTGATTTTTTTTGATGTTAAAATCAGTGCCGTCGGAATTGCAATCTCCACAAATAAATTCATTGCTGAAAAAATACCACATATCCTTACAAACTCTTTTATCGTATCTTTATGAATCAGAAATAAATCGGAATAACCTTTGGCTAATGGATAATAAATTGCCGTACCCTTGTTATTCTCAATAAATGTATTCTTTAATTTTTCATCTATTGCATTATTCATTTTAAAAAAACTTTCATTATAATCTTCCGTAAATTCCCCAAAGTAACTTTTCATTCTTATAAGTGCTTCTTCATAGCTTGGAAGTGCTTGTTTATAATTTACTCCCCTGCTCGTAAAAGGCTTATATGCGAATCTCACATGGCTCCACTGAATACCACTCTCTTCATTTAATGCCCTGGTCTGTGTAATAAAGTCTTCGCCTGGATTTATACCTAACTCGTCTAATATATTATACTCGGTAATATTAGGTGAAATAATCATGTCATCTGCTATAAAAAAGTAATAATCAAATTTTTCATTATAAAAATCTCTGAATCCTTGCGTTAAAAATCCCTGAAATTGATAAGAACTCTCATAAACAGTAATTACATCCTCATCTGTACCATCATAAAACGGTACCAGAAACTTAATATTTGAAAATCTATTTTTGTACAGTTTTCTTAACTTAGGTAACACTTGATCATATCTATGATTAAAAATTATTATTAAGCAAATATTCATCTTGTTTTCTTCCTATTTACAAATTATTTTTTTACAACAATTTATTGCAGCTTCAACTGCAACATCTGAATTATAGTGTTGGTGTTCCCCCCATCTTCCAACTGCATAGACATTTTTTGAAGCACAATATTCAATTACTTTTTTCATGATTTGTGGCTTTTCAATTGTGTTAAGTGGGTATGCATATTTATTATTGTAACAATACTGCTTATTTGTTTCACGAACTCTTTCACCATTCGTCTCAGTCCAATAGCCTTTACTATTTGGGCAGAAATTATGTCTTATTAAAATTCTGTGATAAGATAACTCTAAGTTCGGATAATATATCCAATGTGCACAACTATTCATGTTCTCAGGAACGTACTCTATTTGAATTGAACTGCTCTTCAATTTTTTTATGTCCTTCACAATTTCTATTGGTAATCCTTTTATTTCTTGAAATTCTGCCCACGGAATAGTTGTAATAATACAATCTGCCTGATAACAATTACCGTCAAAAGTATATACTTTTTTATTATTCAAATCCATTTTTTTGATTTTTTTCTTATATTCAATATGATCTCCAATATTTATTGCCATTCTTGACCACAATTCACCATACCCGTACTTTTTCGGATAATAGAATCTTGCATGCCCCGGCTGAGACCCAAATGCTTTCTTCTGTAAACAACTTAACAACGTTTCTTCAAACGAGACATTGGGTAACTTTTCCAACCAATAGGTTCCTAATTGGTCTAATTCTTTGCCAAACATTTTCTCATTATATGGAATCATATAGTCATCTGCTATCTTTTTTCCTAATTTCCAATATATCCAGTCAACAAAATGCTTTGGCATTTCTTCTCCTACATTGGATTTTGCAACAGAAATAGATTTTAAATACTGGACCTGGCTTTCTATATCCATTTGCCAAATGTTTGCTTCCAGCGGATGGCTTACCAGATTTTCCTTTATCTGAATCCGGGAATCCCTATTAAATATATTCCACTCATCTTCCGGCATAAATTGAAATAAAAAATTATTTACTTCTGGCCTCTTTGTATCCAGAAAGTGTCCGCCTCCAATGTCCAACGGTGCACCATCTACCACATAAGATCGACATAATCCGCCCGCTTCTTTTTCTTTCTCAAGAATCACAAAAGAATCCTCTCCTGATAATTTCAATTTATTTGCAAATGTTAAACCTGTTGGCCCTGCCCCTAATATTAAAAACTTCATATGTGCTCCAGATAACCTATGTATTTTTGTTCCTTAATAGCATGCAATTATATTTTTTAACCAATCTATCTCTCTCAAATAAATTTCTTTCTTTTCAGGCTCTAATTTTATTGTTTCTTTTTTCAAGCCTGTATACTCTTTTATAATGTAGTCACTAATTACAGGTATATCAAATCTTTGGGAGTGTTTTCCCAATGCATTCTCGTATGTCTTCCATAAATCATTTACAGGGTCCAGTATGCATTCGTCTGCATAAGATTTAAGCAGATATTTGAAATCTGTTTTCCCTGGTAGATTTCCCTCCATGATTCCTTTTCCCAATAATATTCTCCAAATAGAATTTAAGTACTCATAGGATGATAGCCTACCTTCATACTCTAATATATCAATCCTCTTAGCAATTCCTTTAATTAAATAATTAACAATTATTCTTTTTTCCATGATATTGAGCAAAGTATTTTCTATTTCTTTTCCGATTCCATTCGTGCATGTATTTCCTACCATCCAATATACTCCGCCAAAATATCCCAATCCACCTCTTGCATGTTCTTTTGATAAATAAATATCTTCTATTTCTTTTCCAGCTTTACTATAATAATTTTCATTAGAAATCGCTAACGTTTTAACTGCATCCTCAATATTCCATCCCCAAAAA